>JBILLI010000928.1:0-2864 GCA_044376155.1 Polyangiales bacterium | reverse complement strand
CGCCTCGAACACCCGGGTGACCCCCGCGACGGGCGCTTCGTGCTGGCCTGGGTGTGCACCGCCCTGCGCGCCGACGACAACCCCCTGCTCGACGCCGCCCGCCGCGCCGCCGCGAAGCACGCGCTCCCCCTGCTGGTCTACCAGGGCCTCACGCACCGCGCCTGGTACGCCTCCGACCGCACGCACGGGTTCATCCTCGAGGGCGCCCGGGACCTCGCCGAAGCCCTTGCTGTACAAGGGATTCGGTACGTCCTACACGTCGAGCGGGTCGATGAGCGCGGGGCGTTGCGGCGCCTCGCGGCCGACGCGGCGATGGTCTTCGCCGAGGACTTTCCCGTGGGCGACCTCCCCGGGTGGCGGGCCGCCCTGGCGCGGTCCTCCGGCCGCCCGCTCTACGCCGTGGACTGCGCGTGTGTGCTGCCCATGCGGGTGGTCGGTCGCGCGTGGGAGCGGGCCTTCGCGTTTCGCGAGGCCACCGACGCCGACCGCCGCGCGCGGCTCGGGGTGACGGTCTCCCCTGCGCCCGCGGTGCCCGCGTGGGAGGGCGCGCTGCCCTTCACCCCCACGGACCTCTCCCGCGAGCCCATCGCCGACGTGCTCGCCGCCATGCCCATCGACCACGCGGTGAACCTCCCCCGGGATCTCCCAGGCGGTGAACGCGCCGCCCGCGCGCGCTGGGACGCCTGGCGCACCGCCCACCTCGGGACCTATCACACCCGCCGCACCGACGCGGGTGACCCCGGGGGCGCCAGCGAGCTCTCGGCGCACCTGCACTTCGGGATGATCTCCCCGTGGCGCGTCGCCGCCGAGGCCCTCGCGCAGGGAGGCGCCGGCGCGGAGAAGTTCCTCGACGAGCTGCTCACCTGGCGCGAGCTCGCGTGGTGCTTCTGCGCCCACCGCGCCGATCACGCCACGGCCCTGCCCGCGTGGGCGACGCAGTCCCTCGCCGCGACGCGCGACCGACGCGCGCGCCGCCCCGCCCTCGACGCCATCGAGCGGGGCGAGACCGGCGACGCCCTCTTCGACCTCGCCCAGCGCTCCCTGCGCCTGCGCGCGACCCTGCACAACAACGTGCGCATGACCTGGGGGCGCACCCTCGCGGGGTGGTTCGCAGACCCCGCCGAGGGTCTGCGGGTGATCACCGACCTCAACCACCGATACGCCCTCGACGGGCGCGACCCGAGCTCCTACGGCGGGATCCTCTGGTGCTACGGACAGTTCGACCGCGCCCAGGGCGACCACGGCGGCCCCCTCGGGGCCATCTCCGCCCGCGACGGTGACACGCACCTGAAGCGCTACGGTGCAGGGAGATACGCCGCCTCGGTGGCGCGGGGAGAGGGCGGCGCGCGGTGCGTGATCGTGGGCGCGGGCGTCGCCGGGCTCATGGCCGCGCGGGCGCTGCGCGACGCGGGGGTGCAGGTCACGCTGCTCGACAAGGGCCGGGCGCCGGGCGGGCGCATCGCCACCCGCCGCCACGACGACGCCCGCTACGACCACGGCGCGCAGTTCCTCACCGCGCGCGACCCGCGCTTCGCCCGACACGTGAACGCCTGGGCCGACGCCGGGGTGCTGCGGCCGTGGTTCGGCGAGGCGTGGTGCGCGCCCGGGGGGATGTCCGCGCTGCCGCGGCACCTCGCCCAGGGCCTCGACGTGCGCACCGACGTCACCGCCCGCGCGGTGCGCGAGGACCACGGGCGATGGATCGTCGACGACGCCGCGGGCGGTCTGTGGGAGGCCGACGCGGTGATCCTCACGGCGCCCGCGCCGCAGTCGCTCGCGCTGCTCGACGCGGGCGGGGTCTCGCTGGGCCCCGCGCTGCGCAACTCGTTGGAGGGCGTACGGTATCACCGCTGCCTCGCGGGGATGTTCGACGCCCCGTGGCCCGACGCGCTGCCCGCGCACGGCGTGGCGCCCGCCGGGGACCCCCTCGGGTGGCTCGCGTGCAACCGCCGCAAGGGGGTGTCACCGGTCGACGCCCTCACCGCCCACGCCTCGCCCGCGTGGAGCGAGGCGCACTGGGCGCTCTCCGACGACGCGGTGCTCGACCTCATGGCCGCGGCGCTCACCGACCGCCTCGGCGCGCGCCCCGCGGCGCGGTCGCTGAAGCGCTGGCGCTACGCGCGGCCCGCGGTGTCGCTCGACGGGCCCGCGGTGAGCCACGGGGGGGCGCTGGTGATCGCGGGCGACGCCTTCGCGCCGGGGGAGGGGCGCGTCGAGGGCGCGGCGCTCTCGGGCCTCGCCGCGGCCGCGCGGGTGGCGGGCGCGCTCCGGGCGGGGTGATGCGCCGTCAGGGCACCACCACCACCGCGCGGCGGGAGATGAACTCGCAGTTGGTCCCGCGGCACACGGAGAAGAGCAGCTCGGCCACCACGGTCTCGCCCGCCTCGGCGCCGCGCAGGGCGACCTCGAAGCGCGCGAGCTGCGGGGTGTAGGTGCGGGCGTCGGCGCGGCGCAGGCTGGTCTTGTCGACCTCCAGCGCCGTCGCCGAGACCTCGATGGTGAGCGGGTAGTTCGCGTCGACCGTGTAGCCCTCGGCGCCGAGGATGCGGATCGACAGGGTCCCGTTGCCCCCATCGCCCTGGCGCGTGGCCGCGAGCTCCAGGCGGTAGTGCGGCCCCGCGAGCTGCGCGTTGTCTCCCCGGGCGCTGGTGGTCAGACGGTCGCCGTTGCCCGCGTCGGGGGGGGGCGGCACGTCGGGCACACCCATGCGCATGCGCTGCAGGATGGCGGGCGCCATGGCGTCGACCGACGCCTGGCGGGACGCGCCGGCGGCGCCCCCCTGGGGGCCACGCGCCGGGGCGCGGCTGCACGCGGCGATCAGACAGGCGAGGAGCAACGAGTGTCGAGCGGTCATCCCCTGGGAC
>JBILLI010000212.1:0-10797 GCA_044376155.1 Polyangiales bacterium | reverse complement strand
CAGCCCGTGCAGGCCCGCAGGGCCGTCCGCACGGGCGGAGCCGGCGGCACGAACCGCGTCGTTCACCCCTCGCACGACGCGGGTAGCGCATCGCGAAGGTGTAGGTGCAGTTTGGGCAATGAGTAGACGAGGCGGGGGAAGGGCCGGGGAAGGGGTCCGCGCGCCGCGAATTCATCACCCGATCAAGGTTGATTCGGAGATGTGCCCCGAGGTGAGCCCGCCGCGGGGGGCGTCCAGGCGTAGGGGAAATCCGCGGTGGCCGCGGTGCCCACGACCTCGTCGAAGCGCCCCACGTCGAGCACCACGTTCCCGTCGGCGGTCTCGGAGAGCACGTCGGCGTGGCGCGCGCCGAAGAGGATCTGTTGGTTCTCGTAGATGGCCCGCGCGTGCACCGGCTGGTAGCTGGTGTCGTCGACGCCCACGAGGCTCACCATCAGCTCGGTCTCGTCGCTCGCCAGCGACGCCGGGGTCGCGCCGTGCAGCGGCGAGCGCTCGTCGAGGGTGTGCATCACCGTCCACGAGCGGTTCATCGCGGGGGTGCGGTCACGTCGGGGCGCGAGGTCCTCCATGCGGTAGAAGGTGACCCCCTCGCGGGTCTTCACGGTGCGCATCGCGACGAGCCGCACCTGCGCGTCGACGATGGCGTTGCCGCGCTCGTTGCCCACGCGGACCATCAGCGTGGGCACGCCGTCCATGGGCGCGACGGTGGCGTAGGTGGCGAAGGCCACGCGCCCCACGGGCTGCGAGAACTTCGCGAAGAGCAGCCCCGTGGAGAGCGCGGTGAAGAGCAGCGCAGAGACCGACTCGAGCGTCACGAGCGCCTGCGCCGCCCGGGTCTCGGGGGACATCGTGCCGTAGCCGATGGTGCCCAGGGTCTGCACGCTGAACGCGTACGCGTCGAGGAAGGACCCGGCCTGCATGTGAGTGACCCCGCCCACGAGCAGGTACGCGAGCGCGAAGACGGTGTTGAGCGCGAGGTACGCCGCCACGAGGACCCCCAGTGCCCGCGGCCAGGTGAGCCGCAGAAAGTAGTGGTAGGCGTCGCGAAACGCGGACTCATGGGGCGCGCCGATGACGGTGACCTTGTATGACGTGCGTACGCGCGGGGCAGGCATCGGCGGGGAGTATGTCGGCAGGGTCGCCGCGCGCGACTTCTCGGCGGGCCGTCGGGAGCGCGCGGGTGGAGACTGCGCTGACCACCGCGGGAGGGGGCTGTGTTCAGCGCGGGCGCGCCGTCGGACGCGGCAGCGCGGGGTTCTTGCGATGGTTCGCGGTTTGCGTGGCCTGCGCGCCATGCGGTCCGCTCCCTGGTATCTCCCCGCGCTGTTGCTCCTCGTCGCGGGGTGCGGCGCGCCCGCGTACACCGACGGCGAGAGCGCCACGGGGCTCACCCACGCTGGCCGGGAGCCCGTGGCGGTGAGCTTCGGGGGCTTCAGCTCGTGCCTCGACGGCCCCGACGGACCGACCCCTCGCGGCGGCACGCGCTGGTCCCGCGCCGAGGCCGTTACGCGCGAGGTCACCCTGGGCGCGCCGCGCTGGGTGCGCGGGTGCTTCGACCGCGCGGGGCGGGTGCACTGGATCACTTCCGCGGCGCCCAACACCTTGCAGCGCACGGGCTTCGACGTGCTCGCGCCGTTGGTGCGCGCCGTGGCCGAGGTCGCCGGAGGGTCGCCCGTGTACCTCCACGGGCACTCCTACGGGGGATGGGTCGCGATGCACCTCGCGGCCTCGCTGCCCGCGTCGGTGCAGGTCCGCATGCTGGTCACCGTGGACCCCATCAGCCCCGCGCACTGCACCCCCGCGAGCTACCTCGCCGCGGTGGCCTCGCCCCTGACGGCGCCGTGGGCCCTCGCGGGGTGTCAGCGCGCGCCGACGGATTTCAGCCCCGGCGCGCGGCGGTGGATCCTCGCGCGGCTGCCCGACGGGGGGTGGCGGCACTACTACCAACGTGCATTCATCCCCTTGCGCGCCAGTGACTTTGACGCGCCCGCGGCGCACCGTCGCTACGACCTCAGCCCCTTCCTCACGCACCTCGGCGGGGTTCACCCGTCGTGGAACGCGCACGTCGGCATCGATGAGCTCTCGGTGGTCTGGCACACCTTCGGGGCGTCCATCGCGAACGACCGGGAGTGACCGTCAGCGCGAAGTGATCGGCGTGAGACCCAACGCGCGTCGCAGCGGGTCGGCGTCAAAGAAGGTCTGCCCACCCTCCCCCGGCGCCCCGCGCGTCTCGAAGTCGCGCAGCCAGCGCTCCACCCGATCACGCCCCTCGGGGGTCTTCGCGACCTCGCGCGGCACGCCTCCCACCATCGGGACGTGCTCGTCGAGGGAGCGCAGCACGTACCGATCGAAGAGCCCGCGCGGCGAGCCGGGCTCGTCCCCTGCGTTCGCGCGCATGGGACCGTTCGCGATGACCTGCACCTCGACCCCATCCCCCTTCTCCGCGACGATGCCGGGGACCTGCTTCCAGGGCGATTCGATCGTTCTCTTCACCTCGACGACCTCGTCGCCGAAGCGCGCGCGAAGCAGTGCGAAGGCCCGGTCTGCCCGCGTGGGACTGTTCACGCTGACCGTGCACCCGCGCCTGCGCGACTCGATGACCGCCAGCGATTCGCCCGCAGGGATCGACGTCGTGCGGCTGCGGTCGATCCAGCCCCAGGTGGAGGGGTCCACCCGTTCGAGCTCGGGCATCGCGTCGAGCGCCGCGCGGACCGTCTTGGAAGTGCCAGGGAGCTGGAGCGTGAGCGTGATGAACTCCACCCGATCACCGTCGGAGTTCTCGAGGTAGCGCCGCTTCGGCCTCGCGCGGGCGGCCTCTCCGAGGCGCACGAAGATCGCGTGCGCGACCCCCGCCTCGCGCAGGAGCAGCGCGTGGAGGTCGCGGCCCTCGGCCGGTCGCCCCAACGCCTGCAGCTCCTCGCGGAGCGTCTCCTCGAAGGTGGGCCAGAGCGCCTCGACGAAGCGCTCCTGCGCCGTGAGGAGGGAGAGATACCCCCAGCGCCCTCCCCCCACGGGAGCGACCTGCACGAAGAGGTAGAACCAGCGGCGAAGCGCCAGCACCTGCTCGCGGGGAATGTTGTCCACGGTGTAGCGCGTGCCGTCCACGAGGTCCTGCACGACGACGACGCCCTCGTGCACGTCGACCACCTCCCCGAGGATCACCCGCTGCTGACGAAGCAGCGACAGCGCGGGCGCGAAGGCAGCCGGGAGGTCGCGCAGGGTCTCCGCGCGCGAGAGGGGATGCCTGCCGTCGGCCAGGACGCGCGACGTCGACGCCCAGTGGCGCGGGAGTGAGGTCGTGACCAGGTGGTCCCGGTTGACGTCGCGTGGCGTCACGCTCCGGCCGACGTGCGCGCGCACGATCTCGACGCGGGCGTCGCGCACGTCCTCGGGAAACCTCGCCTCGAAGAGCTGCGTCCACCCCGCGATGAGCTCGAAGACGTCGATCTCGCCTTCGTCGTCGTCGTCGTCGCCGAGGGCCGGATGGGGATACTCCACCGTCCACGCTCGCGGCGCGCCCGAGACCCTCGTCTCTCCCGTGAGGCGCACGCGCGCGTCGAGGTCGTCTTCGATCTCGCGCCCGCGCTGGGCGAAGAACTGCCGCAACCCATCGGCGATCACGGTGAGCCGCAGCAGCGCGCCCGGGCTCACCGGGCTGGGCGCGTCGTAGCGCTCGGTGAACATCGGGACGGGAAAGCGCCCCTTCCACGGCACGGGATACCCCGCGCGCTTCATCCGCGTCACGATCTCGGGCCCGAGGTCGTCGGGCTCGTCGAAGGAGATCGCGTGAAAGGCCGCGCCCGGCGTCGAAGGCGGCGCATCGTCCATGCCCTCCGCGACGGCCCGAAACGCCCGGACGTCGTCGAAGGAGTCGAACACCAGCACCGCGTACGACTCGCCGAGCTGCCCGGTGATCAACACCGTGCTCGACGACGGCGCGAGCCCCGGGGTGTGAACCAGCAGCGCGTCGCCGTCGCTCGGCACGATGTTCCAGGGCGCCAGCGCGGCGAGCGCGAGGGCCTGCCGCGCGAACTGATCGACCAGCTCCTTCGGCGCCCGAAGGAAGGTCAAGAAGGTGTCGACCTTCGCGGCGTTCGCGACCGGGGCGAGGCCGTCGAGGAGCCGCTGCGCGAGGGCCTTCGCCTCGACCGACGCGCCGACCGACACCTTCACCGCGTCGCCCACGACGGCCTGCACCGCCGCCACGAGCTCGGCGCGCTCGACGTGGACCTCCGCGGGCGCACCGCCCGACACCGCGCGGGCCTCGGCGTAGCCCTCGGACAGCGGCAGCGCGGCGCCCAGGGAGGGCTGCACCGAGAGCACCTTTCCGCGCGTGGACCAGATCGCGACGCACGGGCGCTCGTCGCGGCCGGCGATGCGAACCGGGCCTCCGTCCACGACCACGAGATCCCAGACCGTGGGGGTGGTGATGAGGGTGAGTGGTTTGGGGTTGTGCCCGCGAACCGGGACCTTCTTCTTCATCGCGGGGGACGTTATCGCGATCACCCCACGACCCAGCAAGAGACCGCCGTGTTCAGCCGCGCGCGCGCACCGCGGGGTAGAACGCCGACGTGAGGTGCGCGTACTCGTCGGGGGTGTCGCACTCCATGAAGAGCAGGTCGCGAAAGCCCGTGGCGATGACCTCACCCGAGAGCATCATGCGCTGGGTGATGTCCTCGTGCTCGCTCTTCACCTTCGCGGTGCTGTAGCGCATGCACCACTCCGTGGCCTCGCGCAGGCGCGCGTGGTCCTGGGGCTCCCAGAGGAGCATCCCCGTGGCCTCGCCCACGCACGTCAGCCCGCCCACCAGCGAGGTGCCCAGCAGCCCCTTGCCGTGCATCTTCGCGAGGTCGCCTTCGCCGAAGACCATGACCTCCTCTTGCGACTCGCGGTACTCCGCGCACACGAGGGTCTTCGAGCTCCGCGCGGGCGCGTCGAGGTGGTCGAGCACCGCGGGCTCGTAGAGGATGTCGGCGTCCATCAGCACCACCCGCGAGCGGCCGTCGAGGATCGCGGGCTCCTGCTGCCACGCGAACCACGCGCTGTGTCCGCTGCCCGAGGTGTTGATGTCCTCGGTGGGGTTCAGCACCCGGGTGACGGTGCAGCCCTCGGGCTGCGGCACCGGGAGCTTCACGGTCACCTGGTTGCCCACCACGTAGATCTGCTTCACCCCGCGGGCGGCGAACTGACGGATGTGCCACGCCACGAAGGTCTCGCCCGCGCCCGACCCGTCGAGGGTGAGGAAGGGCTTCGGCGTACTCGTCGCCCGCGCGATGCGGTTGCCCAGCCCCGCCGCGAGGATCACCACCTTGTCGATCATCACCGATCTCCTTGCGCTGCAATGGGTTCTGCGAGCACGCGGTTGCACAGCGTGGCCGTGCGCACCGTGGTCACCACGGCGTAGACCACGCCCAGCACGCAGCCCACGAAGAGGTCGTTCACGAAGGCCGAGGCCGCGACGAGGAGGAACACCGAGTCGGCGCCGGTGATGCCCACGGCGTTGACCGCGCGGCGCAGGGCGGGGTCGTCGGCCGCGACCCGCGCGCGGAGGCGGAGCGCGGCGGGGGTGGGGGCGTCACCCGAGTGGTCGGTGTGGGCCTCGCCCGCGGCGATGCGCGCGCGCAGGCCCGGGAGCGCCTTCGGCGAGAACAGCGCCATCTGAAAGTTCGCGAGGAACCACGACCAGCGCAGGGCCACCGTGGCGCGCTGCGAGAAGAGCCGGGCGAGCTCGAGGTACTCGTCCTCGACCTCGTCGCGGCCCTGCTCCAGCAGGGAGTTGATCCGGCGGCGGTAGAAGTCCCAGCACGAGGTGGAGATGGCCGAGAAGAGGCTGAGCTGCAGGACCACGCCCCACCCCCACAGCGCCCCGTGCCGCTGCGTCGAGACCAGCGCGGAGACCAGCATCACCGCGGCGAAGCCCAGGGAGTCGCCGAGCTGATCGAGCGCGCGGCCGTAGGGCGACGACACCTTCTTGGCCCGCGCGAGCACGCCGTCGAAGCAGTCGGCGATGGCGCGAAGCTCCAGCAGCGCGCCCGCGGCGAAGGAGAGCACCGGGTGCTGGCGGTAGAGCATCGCCGCCGAGACGAAGGCCAACAGGGTGTGCCCGACGGTGACCTGGTTGGGGGTCAGCGGGGTGTTCACGAAGGCGCCCACCACGCGGTGACACGCGGGATAGCGCCACAGCCGGTCGGCGAAGTTCTGCGTGAGGGCGACGGTGGCCTTCACCCGATCCTCGTCGACCAGGGTGCTCATGCCGAGGGGGAGATCAGCGCGCGGAGGGCGGCGACGAGCTCGGCGAGGTCACCCTCGTCGAGCGCGCCCATCACAGCGATGCGGAACATCTTCCCGAGGTAGGGCCCCTGCCCTGCGTAGATGATGAACCCGCGGTCTTTCAGCCCATCATGGAGGGCCGCGTAGGGCACGTTCGAGGGTTGGTGGAACGACGTGAGGATGCTCGAGTACACCCCCTCGCCCTCGCCCAGGAACACCTCCACCCCGAGCTCGCGCAGGGCGTGGCGCACCCTTGTGCTGCGGTGCACGTAGCGCGCGTGGCGGGCGGACCAGCCCCCCTCGTCGTCGAGCTCGGCGAGGGCCTCTTGCAGCGCGTAGAGCACGTGCACGGACTGGGTGAACGGGGACCATCCCCCCGGCTGCTCCTTCCAGTGCCGCCAGAGGTCCAGGTACACCGACGTCGCCCCGCTGGCGCGGGCGGTGAAGACCTCGGGGCGCAGCACCACGAAGGAGATCCCGGGCACGCCGTGGAGGCACTTGTTCGCCGTCGCGGCCACGGCCTCGAGGTTCCACTCGGCGAAGCGAATGTCCTCTCCGCCGAAGCTGCTCACCCCGTCGAGGAGCATGGGCCTCTGGTGCTTCACGCAGATCGCCCCGAGGGCGGCGATGTCGTTCAGCCGTCCCGTGGTGGTCTCGTGGTGCACCGCGATGACGTGCGTGATGGACGCGTCGCGCGAGAGCGCCGCGTCGGCGCCCGCGAGGTCCATGCCCGCGGTCCACTCCGAGGCGACGATGGTCGCGCGCTTGCCCTGGGCCTGGAGCATCTGCGCGATGCGGTCGCCGTAGACCCCGTTGCTCACCACCAGCGCGTGGCCCTCGCGGGGCACGCAGCTCCCGACCATGGCCTCCACCGCCGCGGTGCCCGAGCCCGTGAGCAGCACGGCCTCGTAGCCCTGGGCCGCCGCCTCGGGGTACACCCGCGCCACCCGGGCGCGCACATCGCGTTGCAGCGCAGCGAATTCCACCTCGCGGTGGCAGAGATCCTCGCGCTGCAGCGCCGCGCGCACGCGGGCCGTGAGGGTGACGGGCCCCGGGTTCAGGAGCCGCATCACGCGCCCTCCGCGAGCCATCCCCGCAGGCGGTCGATGACCTGCACCGGGGTGACCTTGGGGCGCGGCAGCGAGCCGCTCTCGCCCGGCGCGGTCTTCACGTGCACGAAGGTGAGCTCGGTGGCGTCGCGAATGGCGTCGCGCACCTCTTCGGGCGTGTGGCAGCGCAGCACCTTCGGGTACCCGCAGGCCGCGGCCACGGCCGCGAGGTCGACGGAGTGCGAGGTGGTGAACTGCCCGCCCGTGGAGTCGTGGACCTCGTTGTCGAGCAGCACGTGCACGAGGTTCTTCGGGCGCTCGTAGCCCAGCGAGGCGAGGGCCCCGAGGCGCATGAGGGCGGCGCCGTCGCCGTCGAGGACCACGACCTTGCGCGCGGGCTTCGCCCAGGCGAGGCCGAGGCCGTAGCTCGACGCGCAGCCCATGGAGCCCACCATGTAGAGCTGGTTGGCGCGGTCATCGAGGGCGTAGAGGGCGCGGCCGGTGAAGCCCGTGGTGGCGACCACGGCGGCGTCGGCGGTGACCTCCTGCACGGCGGCGAGCACCTCGCGGCGGGTGGGGCGGGGCGCGTCGGTCCAGGGCGCCACGGCGAAGGGCGTGAGGGGCTTCGCCTCGGCGCGGGACTGGAGCTTGTGGTCGCTCACCGCGTCCTTCTTCATGATGAGGCCGAAGGGCGTGCGGTGGGTGTCCATGTGGGCCACGGCCTTCGCGAGCACGGGGCCCACGAGCTCGGGCTCCGCGGGGAACCAGTCCCACGGGATCTGCATGAGGTCGAAGAGCCCGGGGGTGATCTGCCCCATGAGCTCGTGCTGGGGCTCGTCGTGGGGGCCGCCCGGCTCGCCGCGCAGGGTGGTGATCACCAGCGACGGGACCTTGAAGATCATGTTGAGCGAGGTGAGCGGGTTCACCGTGTTCCCGAAGCCCGAGTTCTGGAACATCACGATGGACCGCACGCCCCCGAGGTCGGCCCCCGCGGCGATGGCCACGGCGTCGCCCTCGTTGGCCGCGCCGATGTACGAGAGCGTGGGCTCGTCGATGACGTAGTTGATGAAGGGCTTGAGGTACGAGCAGGGGACGCCCGTCCAGAGGCCGAAGCCCAGCTTCTTCGTCTCGTCGACGAAGGTCTTCGCGTCGATGGTCACGGTGGTGCCTCGCTCAGAAGTTCGCGCCCACGAGCACGTCGTCGACGCTGTCGACGTCGAGCCAGTGCCCGGCGGTGTAGATCACCCGCACGGGGTGGCCCGCGTGGGCGATGCCTTCGAGCAGCTCGGGGAGCTTCATGGTGCGCAGCCGCTCGGGCTCCGTCGCGAGGGCCTTGAGCCGCTCGCTGACGACCTTCGCGCCCGCGGGGGAGAGCTTCACGATGCCCATCCACTCGCCGTGGACCTCACCGTCGGCCGCGACGAAGCCCTGGAGGGTCACGGTGTTGTAGAACGCGCGCTTGGAGTTGGGCTCGGAGCAGCGCACGTAGTCGGCCGCGCGGCCGCGGTTGCGCGACTCGCTGACGTTGGCGTCGACCATCACCACGATGTCGTCGTCGGTCTCGGTGAGCTCCTGCGCGATGGCCTTCTTGAAGAGCACGTCGCCGTAGGAGATCAGCACGTCGCCGTCGACGGACCCGAGGGCCTTCTCGAGCGACGCGACCTCGCCGGTGCTGGCGTAGTCGTCGTTGTCGACGAACTTCACCGCGGGGAGGTTCACGGCCTCCTTCTTGTACCCGCGGACCACGGTGAGCTCCTTCACGTTCACCGCGCGGTAGGTCTCGACGATGTGCGCGAGCAGGGGCTTGCCGGCGATGTTCACCATGGCCTTGGGGATGTCGCGGGTGAGCTCGCCGAGCTCCTCGCCGCGCGAGGCCGCGAGGATCACGGCCTTGAACGACCGCCCGTGCTTGGGGAGGTAGCGCTTCTCGGCCTCTTCGAGCTCGGGCTCGCCCTGGATGCGGAACACGTCGGCGAGGGGCGCGACCTTCTCTTCGACGTTGATGAGGGTCTGCTCGGCGAAGATGGTGCGGGCCGTGGCCTGCATCGCCGAGAGGGCCGAGCGCATGAGGTGGTTGGCCCAGATGACCGTGGAGACCCTGTTCTCGCGAAAGACGTCGGTGGGCGTCTGGTAGTACTTCGTGGGCACGATGACCACGGGGAGGCGGTTGTCCCAGGCCTTGAGGAAGGCGAGGATCTCCGTGGGCGAGCGCAGCGCGGAGTGCATGAGGATCGCGTCGGCCCCGGCGAGGCGGTAGGCCTCGGCGCGGCGCATGGCCTCCTCGAAGCCCCAGCCCGCGATGAAGGCCTCGACGCGGGCGACGATGACGAAATCGTCGTCGCGCTGGGCGTCTTTGCCCGCCTTGATCTTGCCCGCGAACTCGTCGATGGCCGCGAGGGGCTGGCCCGCACCACGGATGAACGAGTTGGTCTTGGGGAAGATCTTGTCCTCGATGCAGACCCCGGCCACGCCGCGGGACTCCAGCTTGCGGATCACCCGCTGCATGGTGTTGAAGTCGCCGTAGCCCGTATCACCGTCGAGCAGGATCGGGACCTTCGTGGCGTCGGCCATGAACTCCACGACCTCGAGCACCTGGGTCCAGCTCGCCTCGTTGTGGTCGCGCACGCCGAGGGCCGCGGAGATGGAGAGCCCGCTGCCCCAGATTCCCTCGAAGCCCGCCTCCTCGGCCACCTTGGCGCTGAGGCCGTTGTGGGCCTCCATGAGAAAGGCCAGCTCGGGGCGCTGGATCATTCGCTTGAGCTGCGTGGTCTTACGAACGGTCTCGGGGTGCTTCACGGTGATGCTCTCTCCTGCCCTGCGCGGCGGCGCGAGTGATCGCACCGTGACGACGGCACGTCAACCGCACGATCACCCTGTCACCGAGTGCGTAGCGGTCTACGCGCCACGACGAAAGACCGCGTGGTCGCCGTCCTGCGCGACGCGAATCGTGCCCGCGTAGCCCGAGGCCCGCGCGTCTTCGAGCATCACCGCCTCGGGGTCGCGGCCGTCGTAGTGCGTGAGCCAGAGGGCGCGGGCGCCGGCGCGTCGGGCGATGTCTCCCGCCTGCCGGGGCGTGAGGTGCCGGTGGCGCATGCGCTGGTCATCGCCGACGCGGGCGGCGGCCTCGCAGACGAAGAGGTCGACGTCGCGGGCCGCGTCCACCAGGGCGTCGCACACGCCGCTGTCGCCCGAGTACGCGAAGGACGCGTGGGACGTCTCGACCCGCCAGGCCACCGCGGGCGCGCCGCCGTGCTCCACGGTGCGGGCCGAGAGGGCGGTGTTGGGGAAGGGCGCGTGGGTGAAGCCGTCGTCCGCGGGGTGCACGGCGAGGTCGAAGCGGGTGGTGGGCACGCCGTGGTCCTCGGGGCTGTGCCAGCGCCAGAGGTCGGGGAGGGCGTCGGCGCAGGCCCGCGGGAGGTAGAGCGCGAGGGGGAGCGTGTCGCCCACGGCGCGTCCGAAGCCGAGCTCACACGCGCGG
>JBILLI010000927.1:0-2868 GCA_044376155.1 Polyangiales bacterium | reverse complement strand
GGAGAAGGGGTTGGGGGATGAGGGCCACCACAGCGGCCTCGCAAGAGGTGGCGTGTGACACAACAGCAGAAGAGCCGTACCCAATTTCCGGTCGCGCGTTGCGCTCCAAGACATCGCTGTCCATCAACCGAACCACGCTGGCGCGGCGCTTGGGATGCGGGTGGGGCGTTCGATGGCGCACGCCCCCCACGCGGGGCCTTGGAGCGCAACGCGCGACCGAAAATTGTTGCACGGGGTGCACGCGCCCTCCGCACCCACACCCCTGAACGCGACGCCTGCGGGCGCGAAACCCCGGCGCCCGCGCGAGGACAGCGAGGGGCGTCCACCACGCGACTTCGCCCTGAGAACCAGCATCGTTTGGAGATGTGCCCCGCGGTGAACCGAGGCGGAGGAAGAGCCGCGCCAGCAGGCCACGCGTCACGCGTTCACCGTGACAACAACCTCCTCACCGCGCTGTTCCCGATCGTGAACGCGTCGCAGCAGAGCACTCGCGGGCAATGCGCCCTCCCTCCCGCGCCCCTGCCCGACTCCTGCTACCGTCGCCGCCCATGAACTCGCCGCAACGTGCGCCCCGGGAGCGCGCTCGCCGCCCCCATCTTCGCGCCACCTCCCGATCCGCGCACGGTCTCCTCGGCGTCCTGCTCTCCGTCGCCGCGGGCTGCGGAACACCCGCCCCCACGAACCTCTGCACGCCGGGACTCACCATCGCCTGTCCCTGCCTCGGCGGCACGATGGGTGTGCAGGTGTGCCTCCCCACGGGCGCCTACGCGACGTGCCAGTGCCCCACCACCCCCGACGCGTCCCTCGCGCCCGACGCGTCCCTCGCGCCCGACGCGTCCCTCGCGCCCGACGCGTCCCTCGCGCCCGACGCGCCCCTCGCGCCCGACGCGTCCCTCGCGCCCGACGCGTCCCTCGCGCCCGACGCGCCCCTCGCGCCCGACGCGTCCCTCGCGCCCGACGCGCCCCTCGCGCCCGATGCGCCCCTCGCGCCCGATGCGCCCCTCGCGCCCGATGCGCACGACGCGCCCGACGCGCCCCTCGCGCTCGACGCGCCCCTCGCGCTCGACGTGCCCCTCGCGCTCGACGCGCCCCTCGCGCCCGACGTGACCGACGTCCCGCCCGGCCTCGACGCGCCCGATGTCGTCGACGTCGCGCGCCCTGACGTCACCGACGTCCCGCCCGCCGTCGACACGCCCGATGTCATCGTCGGCCCTGGCTACTGCGCCCCCAGCGCCGTCATCGACCTCGCGACCCAGGGCACGCGCACCGGGACCGTGACCCTCTACACCGGGAACAACAGCGCCATCGCCCTCGACCAGAGCCTCGGCGAGACCTGCATCAGCAGCGTCGCGCCGGTGATCCATCGCTACACCACCCGCACCGCCGCGCGCATCACGATCTCGACGCAGAACCCCGGCACCGACCCCAACTTCGACACCGTGCTCGACGTGCTCGACGCGTGCGCGCCGCTCCGCTACGGCAGCGACGCGCGCCGTCTCGGATGCGCCGACGACGCCGGCGGCAGCACCCTGCGCCTCGCCTCCACCGTGACCCTCCGCTCGGTCCCCGCGGGGACCACGCTCTACATCGCGGTGTCGGGATTCGCGCGCGCCACGCGGCCCATCGTCCCGCGCGGCCCCTACGTGCTGACCGTCGCCGAAGCGCCGTTCGTCGGCGCAGGCGCCACCTGCGACCGCGCGGAGCTCACCTCCGCGTGCGACACGGGACTCTCGTGCTCGCTCTCCGACCCGCCGCGCTGCATCGCCGACGGCACGCTCGGCGGTGGGTGTCGACCGTCCTGGCCCTCGTGCAACGCGGGCCTCGGCTGCACCGGCTCGCGCTGCGAGACCGCCACCACCACCACCACCGGGTGCGCGCCCGTGTGCCCCTCGACATCGTCGTGCCTGTCCACGAACGGTGTCGCGGGCTGCGTGCCCGACGGATCCAGCGGCGGTCGCTGTCGCCCCTCGCCCAACACCCCCTGCGACGCGGGGCTGCTGTGCTCCGAAGACGGCTACTGCGCGCCGCCTGTGGCCGTGGGCGCGGCCTGCGACAACAACGGACGACTCAACGCCTGCACCGCCGGCTCTTCGTGCATCAACGCTCGTTGCGTCGTCACCGGCAGCCTCAACGGGCTCTGTCGCCCCGAGCTCGCTCAGCTCGCGTGCGACGGCACCCTCGTCTGCAGCGACGAGTGTCGCACGTGCATCAGCGTGGTCTGCGCGGCCACCGTGCCCGTCGGCGGCGACTGCGGCCCGCCCCCAGGGTGCGGCTCCAACTGCGTCCAACAGCGCTGCGCGGCGGCGTCGACGTGCCTCTTGCAAAGCGGCACCTTCCGCTGTGTGGCCAACGGCGCCCTGGGCACGCCGTGCCGTCGATCGAGCACCCAACCGCCGTGCGACGTCGGGCTCGCGTGTCACACCAACAACTTCTGCCGCACGCCCCTCCGCGAGGGGGAACTCTGCGGCAGCGGGGTCAGCGGCGCCTGCGCCGAGGGCCTGGGCTGCATCACCGCCGCAGGCGTCACGCGGTGTCTCCCGCTCCCCTACACCGAGAGCGCCGCGGCGATCTCGGGCTACATCGCGGCATGTGACGTCGGGCGCACCGAGCCCCTCGCGCTCACCGACCAGACCTTCAACTATCCCCGCGCGCCCCTCGCGCTGCCCTTCGCGTTCAGCTACTTCGGCCTCCCCCAGACGCACTTCGTGCCGACCACCGGGGCCGTCGGATTCTTCGGCACGGGACGTCCCTCCGAGCAGGCCAGTTTGTTCACCGACACCCCCGCGCCCGCGAACATGCTCGCGCCCTTCGCGCTGCGGGAGAACAACCAGTCGCTCCGCCTGCAGACCACGGGCTCGCGCCTCTGCA
>JBILLI010000926.1:0-2869 GCA_044376155.1 Polyangiales bacterium | reverse complement strand
CCAACGGCACCCTGAGCTCCAACGACTCGCAGAACCTCGACACGGAGTTCCAGGCGCTCACCAGTGAGATCGGGCGCATCGGCAACGTGACCACCTACAACGGCACGAACCTCCTCGGCACGGCCGCGGCGGTGAACTTTCAGGTGGGCATCAACAACAGCGCCGACAACCGCATCACGGTGAGCTTCGGCGGGGCCGACACCACCTCGCTCTCCGTCGCGGGCATCGCGGTCTCGAGCGCCGCGAACGCGCAGGCCGCGATCACCGCCATCGACTCGGGGCTCCAGCGCCTCTCGCAGGTGCGCGCCCGCTTCGGCACCGCGGTGAACCGCCTGCAGGGCGCCGTCTCCACGGTGCAGTCGATGCAGACGAACATGAGCGCCTCGCTGAGCCGCATCCGCGACGTGGACATCGCCAGCGAGACCAGCGCCCTGGCCCGCAACCAGGTGCTCTCGCAGGCGGGCGCCTCGGTGCTCTCGCAGGCCAACTCGTCACCGCAGCTCGCGCTCTCGCTGCTGCGCTGACCTCACTCGCGGGCTGCGCCCCCCTTCCGGGGGCGCCTCGCACCCTGCTCCCTCTCCGTGGCGTCGACGCGAGTCGGTGCGCTGCGGCAGGTCTGGAGGCGACACCGTCCGGCGGCAACGGCGACGTGCGCGGAGAGGTGGCAGGGTGCGGGGCGTCCCCGGTGTGTCATGATCCCAACGCGCCCGCCTCGGATGCGTCGAGGCGGTGCCCACCGGAGGTCCCTCGCTCATGCGAACGCCGCGCCCTTCGCTGCTGCCCGTCACCGACGCTGTCGGCAACGCGCTGGTCACCCTGGAGCTCGACGGGCGCAGCGCCGCGGGCTTCCTCGTGGGCGACGCCGACACCGTGGTCTGCAACCTCCACACCGTGGTGGGCGCGACGTCGATCATCGCCCGGCTGCACGACGGCCGACGGGTGGTCGTGCGGGACGTCGCGAACCTCGACGCGCTGCGCGACCTCTGCGTGCTGCGCCTCGACGAGGTGCCCCTGCACGTCGAGCCCCTCTGGGTGGGCGACGACGTCGCCGTGCCCGAGCGCGGCGCCACGGTGCTCACGGCCAGCGGCACCGCGCCCGACGACGCCCTCGTGGCCACCACGGTCTCCGACCACCAGCGCGCGGGCGAGCGCTTCGCGGTCTTCGTGCTCAACGCCACGCTCCCCGCCGAGGCCGCGGGCGCGCCCGTGCTCGACGTCTCCGGCGCCGTGCTGGGGGTGCTCACGATCGCGCGCTCCGCCGAGGGGGTGGTGAACGTGGGCATCCCCGCGCGTCACCTCGCGCCGCTCCTGGCCGAGCGCCGCGGGCTCGGGTTCGAGTCCCTCGCGCTGCCCGCGCGACGGCGCAGCATGATCCCTCGCGAGGTGCCCGAGCATCCGCTCTCGCTGCTCGACGCGATGACCCCGCGCGACGTCGAGGCCCTCGCGCGCCCGCTCGTTGAGGCCATTCAAGAGGGCGCGCCCGCGTACAACCGCGGCGATGCGACGCTCTGCTGGGCGGTGTACGCCCGCGCGGCCGCGGCGCTCGCAGAGTCACCGCGCGTCCCGACCCCCGTGCGCGACACCCTCGCGGAGTCTCTCGACCGCGCCCGCGCGCTGACCGACGACGACGCGCGCGCGTGGGCGCTGCGCGACTGCTTCGACGGGCTCCTCGCGGTGATCGAGCGATGGGCGAAGACCCGCGCCCGCAGCTCGCAGGCGCCCGCGATCTCGCCGGACCTCTCCGATCCCTTCGCGCCCCGCCCCCGCCGCTGGGTGAACTGACCCGCGTCGCCCGCCCGCTTCGGGCTCCCAGAGACGTGGTGTATGGTCCTCCCGCGCGCGGGCGACGCTTGGAAGCGTGACGCCTGCGTCAAAGGAGACGATCCATGCGAAGGCTTTCCTTGGTCATGGTGGTCGGCGCGCTCGCGACGGCGTGCGGCGACAACCAGGCGGTCACCGGAGGTCCTGATTCCGGCACAAACACCGGCGACGGGGCGGTGGTGACGGGCGACGGCAGCGCGACCGACTCGGGCGCGATGACCGGCGACACGGGCGCGGTGACCGGCGACACGGGCGCGATGACCGGCGACACGGGCGCGATGACCGGCGACACGGGCGCGATGACCGGCGACACGGGCGCGATGACCGGTGACACGGGCGCGATGACCGGCGACACGGGCGCGATGACCGGCGACACGGGCGCGATGATCGACGACACGGGCGCGATGACCGGCGACACGGGCGCGATGACCGGGGACGGCGGCGAGCCGTGCGTCACCGAGTCGACCCGGCTCTGTTACACCGGACCCGAGGGCACGGCTGGCGTCGGTCTCTGCCGCGGCGGCACGCAGGTCTGTGGCTCGGATCGCACCTGGAGCGTCTGCACCGGCGAGGTGCTGCCCGCGCCGATGGACATCTGTCGCAACGGCCTCGACGACGACTGCAACGGCATTCCCGACGACCGCTGTGACGCCTGCACGAACGGAGAGACGCGGCCCTGCTACACCGGCCCCACGGGCACCCTCGGGCAGGGGCGCTGCGTGGCGGGCACGCAGAGCTGTGTCATGGGGCAGTGGTCGATGACGTGCACGGGCGAGGTGCTGCCGGCGATGACCGACGTCTGCACCAACACCATCGACGATGACTGCAACGGCGTCCTCAACAACGGCTGCGGCGTCTGCACGCCGGGCAGCACCCAGCCGTGCTACACCGGTCCCAGCAGCACGCGCGGGGTTGGTCGCTGCGTGGCGGGCATTCAGGTCTGCGGGCCGGCGGGCACCTTCGGCACCACCTGCATCGGCGAGGTGTTGCCCACCATGTCCGAGACCTGCGGGAACATGATCGACGACGACTGCAACGGCATGGTCGA
>JBILLI010000211.1:0-10821 GCA_044376155.1 Polyangiales bacterium | reverse complement strand
GTGCGCGCGCGGATCTGTGACCGCTCGAAGGCCGACGCGCCGTCGAGGATGGTCCGCATGAACTGGTCGGCGGGCGAGTCGCCGTTACCGACGCCATCGGCCGCAACGACCCGTGCGCCGGCGCGACCCACGAGGTGATCCACCGTCCCGGCGATCACCACGTCGCGGGCGAGGCGATCCCGCTTCGCCACCACCAGCACGCCGGCGCCGTGCTCGCGCAGGGCATGCAACGCCGCGGAGAGGCCCGGCCGCTCGGTCGCGTCTCGAGCTCCGCTCACGCCGTGGTCCTCGAACCACGCGACGACCGAGACGGCCTCGCGAGTCGCCCAGGACTCGATCTGCGCGCGTTGCGCGTCGGGGCCGAGGTTCTGATCCTCCGTCGACACGCGGAGGTAGCCAACGGCACGCTTGGGGTCACCGGGAGCTGCATGAGATCGTCGACGGGTCGCCATCGCCCCATCGTGCGACGCGCGGACCGTCTGTCCACCGTCGCGCACGCACTTTGGTGTTCGCCCACCGTTCGGCTGACAGACAGCGTGAAGCGTTCACAACGTGAACACCGTTCACGCGCGACGCTTCGAGCGCCCCGCTTTGCTCACGGGCTTCTTCGCCGCGCTCTTGGTCGAGCTCTTGGCGGTGCCCTTCGCCGCGTTGAGCTCGCGCAGCTTCTGGGCCTTGATCCCGCGCGGCTTCGCGCCATCGAGGAGGCCGTACTCGGTCATGCGGCGGTAGAAGGTCCTGCGCGCCATCCCCAGACGCTCGGCGGCGGCGCCGCGGTCCCACTGGGTGGCATCGAGCGTCTCGATCATCCTCTGGCGCTCCGCGGCCATGTGCTCCGACAGCGACGCCGCGGGGGCCTCGGGCGGAGCGAGCACCTTCGCGGGCAACTGCGCACGGAGGAGGAGCTCGCGCAACGCGGGGATCGCGGCGTGGCGCCCGGCGTCGGCCTCCTCGTAGATCTCGCCCACGAGGCCGGGCTCCACCTTCGAGACGACGACGATGGCCTCCTTCACGGAGAGGTTCTCTGAGCGGTCCGTCGGCGGTGAGGTCACCGGCAGGGCCGCGATGATCCCGGGCATCGCGCCGAGGTCCGCGACACCGCGCGAGGTCAACCAACGCTGCAGCGCCTTCACCGAGACCGAGACGCTCGGAGCTCCGCCTGCGAACTCGACGCGTAGGGTGAGGGCTCCGGGCGCGGAGAGTTCCAGCGCGCCCGTGTAGGGGGTCGGCATGGTCACATCATGCGGCGCGCGGGGATCGAGGAGCAAGAAGGCCGTGCGGCCCACGGAGCCACGGAGGCGTCAGCGTTCCTCGCGCAGGCGCGTGCAGAGCAGCTCGGCGTCATCGAGCGCGGAGAGGGTTGCCTCCATCGCGAGCGCGACCGCGACCCGCCCGGGCGGGATCACCTCGCCGCGGGCGAGCTCGGCGAGATCCGCGAGGTCCCCCCGTAGCCGGGCGAACGTGATCGTGAGGGGGTCGACCTCGTTCGAGGTCTGGGAGGACGTCTCGGGAGTCTCGGGCGCGGGAACGGCCTTCATCATGGCGTCGACTCTCCCCCGCACGGGCGGTCCAGACAACCAGGCGCACGGCACCGGGAGCGTGTGCGAGCGGAAACAGTGGGGCGATCAGAGAGCTGCACGTGCGCGCCCCTCCGCGAACTCATCGGTCTCGGATCCGCGCACCGCGGCGGACAGCCGGCCTCGCGTGCTTGCTGCCCCGAGCATCGCCTATGATGCCCGCGCCGATGGCCCCGAAGACCTCCCCAAAGACTGCCACGCGCCCCTCGAAGGCGCGCCCCCGTCGTACCGCGGAGCCCGCGCGAGCGCGTTCGCGGCTCGTGGAGATCGGCGACGAAGCCATGCGCAAGGCCCTTCTCGCAGAGCTGCGCCGCACGGACTGGAACCTCAGCAGCACCGCCGAGGCGCTGGGTATGACCACCGGCGGAAACGTCCTGCGCGCCATCCGTCGGCTCGGACTCGTCGACGAGTACGAGGCCGCGAAAGCCGACGGCAAGATCAGGCCCGGCGGGCGATGATGTCCGTCTGATAGAATCCGTCTGACGGGATCAACTTGACACCATTGCGACGCGGGACGTAGACGTCTCCCGCCCAGCGATGCGTGCGCGTTGCACGCTCCCTGGCCTCGGAGGCGTCTTCCAGGGCGCGAAGCCTCGCGGGATCCATCCGCGTCGTCGACGGACACCAGGAGTCCGCGACGCGGGGTGGGCCGCCCCGGGGCTCCCCACAGGGTGGTTCTGGCCAAGAGCGCCAACGCGCCTTGATGTCGATGTTGAGGCGCGTGTTGCGTGGGCGTGGGGCGAAACGCGGCGACGCGATCGCCGCGGCACACCGTCTGTATTGAGCCCCTATACGACCCAATAATATCCTACAAACAAAGCGCATCCAGAAAATCGACCAGAACACTGGCACAAACCGGCACCCTGCTTCACCCTCGGACCATGCAGCCGAAGCACACCGTCACACCTCTGGTCCGCACGTCCGACTACACCCCCGAGGCGTGGGCTCTGCTCCTCGCGGAGCTGAGTCGCGCCACGGGCCTCGACCGAGCCACGGTCCGCAAGGGGCTCCTGGGCGAGCGCGTCCGCATCTCGACGCGACTGACGCTCCAGCGAGCCCTCAGGGACCTCCACGCCGAAGGGACCGCCGCATGAACTGGCACGCTCGGCGCAGGCCATCGGTCACCCGCCGAAGGTGTGCCGCGCGCACGTCTCGCCCCCAACTCTCAATGCCCAGAAAGGACGAAGGCCGCGGGGCGGCAACCCCTCGGCCTTCTTGGACCGGAACATGATGAACAGCGAGAACGTGCCTCCTGATGCGCTCCCCGTCAACTCGATGGGAGCGTCCCCCGCCAACGACATCGACGACTTCGGCCCCGATGACCTCGCGGCGTGGCAGCGCGCGTGGTGCGTGTTGCCCGTGGTGCACCAGCGTCGCCTCGCCGCCCTCGCCCAGGCCCTGCTCACCGTCGCGGCGGCGCCGCGTCGCCGCCGCAGCTCGGTCCGCGCGCCTGCCCCCGACGTCACGCTCAGGCCCGAAGCCGTCGCCCAGGCCCGGGCGCTGCTGCGCCGACACGCAGGGGGCGCGCAATGACCGACATGAAGGAGATGTCGCGACTCATCATGCAGCACAACCGGCGCCGCAAACCTCGCCGCAAGCACCCGGCGAAGTCGAAGGCGCTCTCGCGCAGCGAGGTCGCCGCGGGGGCTCGGGCGGCTCGCGCATCGCTGTCGGGCGGAGGAAGCCACTCGGGGCAGTTCGAGCGCGTTCGACCCGGCCGCTACTGCCCCATCTGTCATCACGACTCGCTCTGCCTGATCGCGCGCGACGGTCGCACGGTGTTGTGCGGACGGATCGAGAACGACCACCCCTGCCCCAACGCCCTCGGCGACCTCTGGGCGCACCACCTCGCCGGCGCCCCGTCCAACGACGTGCAGCTCCCTCGCGATCTCCCGCCTCCGCCTCCGTGCAAGGGCGGGCGCGCGTCCCCCGAGCTTCGAGACCGCGCGTACCGGGCGGTGTTGGCGCGTCTGAACCTCTGGGACATGGACATCGCGGCGTTGGAGCGCCGCGGACTCGGGAAGGACGCGATCCAGCGCGGACTCTACCGGACGCTGCCCTTCGACGGGCGCAGCCGGTTGCTCCGGGAAGTCATCGAGGTGGAGGACCTCGCGCAGAGCTACTGGACCATCCCTGGATTCCGGCGCTCGGAGAAGGGCAATCTCACGCTCGTCGGTCCGGCCGGTCTGGTCATTCCGGTGCTCGACGCCGAGGGCCGCGTCGTCGCGTTGAAGCTGCGCCGACGCACCGACGACGGACCGCGGTACACGTACTGCTCCGCGGCGCCGTGGGGCGGCGCGAGCGCAGAGGCCGCGCTGCACGTACCCGCGCGCGCACGCGAGCTGCTCAACGACGGGGCCGACGCACTGTTCGTCACCGAGGGGGAGCTCAAGGCCGACGTCATCACCGAGCTGCTGGGGCTCCCCTGCGTCAGCATCCCGGGCGTTGGGTCGTGGCGCACCGCGCTCGAAGCGGTCGAGCGATGGCAACCCCAGTCGGGGGTGATCCTCGCCTTCGACATGGACCGCTTCACCAAGCCCGCGGTGCAGCGGGCACAAGACGCACTCGTCGCGGCGCTTACGGCTCGCGGCGTGCGTTCGCGCTGCGCCGAGTGGGACGCTGGCTACAAGGGCTTCGATGACTACCTCGCGGCGAAGCGCGGCCAGACAACGGCGACGGGCGCCGCAGAGAGCGAGTCGGTGGCGTGAGCAACAATCAGGTTGCGGTCACGACGACCGGGGCACGCCAGGCGCCAGACGGAGCCGTGTCGGCGCTGAGGGCCATCGGGGTCCATCTGACCGAGGGGCTCAACGCCACCGAAATCGCGCGACGCCTCGCCGACGCCAACGACGACAGCGCGCGAGATCGCATCGCGCTGGCACCCGACGCGCTGCGCGCTGCGGCGTTGGTGCATGCGCAGGGCGACACGTTGGGCTTCGCCGAGTGGCGGCGTGCGGTGAAGGCCCACGGCGTGCCGCTGTCGGTCTGGGAGGAGGGCGTGCGCAACGCCGAGGCAATCCTTCATGCCCAGGTCTCGCAGCGAGAGGAGGCCGAGCGGCGAGCGGCCGAGGCGAAGGCCGCGGACGCTGCCGCGAAGGCCGAGGCCGCCCGGCTCGCCGTGGAATTGGCGGCGCTGGCGTCGAAGCGACGTGACGCCGGCGAGACCCTCGCGGGCTACGTAGACTCGTTCACCGCGCCCGGCGGCATCGCGATCGAGATGGAGCCCGGGAACATGACGGCGACGGAGCCTCGCGAACGCCCCGACGGCACCCCGGCGCGGCCACGGGTGCGGCAGATCCTCAACGCCGCAGGACGGGTACTGGCGATGGTCGAGGAGCAGGGTCTGCCCGGCGCGCCGCCGTCGATGTGGTGCCGCGTCGGGTTCGCGCTGCGCAAGGGCTCCCCGTTTGCGGTCGATGTTCGCGCCGAGGAGTTCAACGCGATGAAGTGGATCGCCTCGGAGACCGGGATGCGGGTGATCCTCTCGGCGGGTCGCGATGTTCCTGACCTCGTGCGCCTGGCCCTGAACGCGACGCGCTGTGACGCCCCGACGCTGCGCCGCTACGGGTACATGGGATGGGTTCACGAAGACGGGCGCTGGATGAAGGTCCACGCCGCGGGCGCGATCGACGCGAACGGTGCGGTGCCCGAGATCCAGGTGCGGGTGCAGAACTCTCTGTCGAACTACAAGCTCCCTCCACCGCCCGTCGGAGAGTCCGCGCGTCGAGCCCTGTCTACGCTCGCAGAGCTGGCGTCTCTCACGCCATCCCGCGCGGTGCTGCCCTGCCTCGCGTTCGTCGTACGCTCCCTCATCGGGCCCGGCGCTGGGGTGTGCCACCTTCACGGGAAGTCCAGCGTCGGCAAGTCCCACCTGCACGCGACGCTGCTTTGTCTCGCGGGCGAGTTCGACGGTCACCGGTCGCTGCCCGGGAGCTGGCAGTACGACACCACGAACCACACCATGAAGGCGCTCGCCGTCGTGGGTGACAACCCCTACGCCATGGACGACTGGGCCCCGGGCTTCGACGCGGGCGGCGCGAAGTTCAACGCCGCAGCCCGCGCGGTCTTCAACCTCTCGGGTCGCGGGGCGTTGTCCCGGGACCGCTCGTTCAACGAGACGCCGGCCCCAAGGGGATCGATGTTCTCGAACGGCGAGGCCCAGGCGCTGAACGGCTCGTGGTCCGGGCTCTCGCGCATTCTCGCCGTGGAGCTGACGGAGGCGGTCACGCTCCCCGGAGGCCGCTACGCGCCGAGCGACGGTGACGCGAACGCGCACGAGTCGTTCCTCGTGCGCGCGCCGTCCGAGCTCGGAGCCGCGGGGGCGATGCTCGTCCAGTGGCTCGCCCCGCGTCTGGATCAGTGGCGCGATCCCAGCTCGCTGTCGTCGCGCAAGCTCCTGGCGGCGGCCGAGCGCACGGCGCTGCGGCGCTGGGGCGTGCGGGAGTCCGCACGGGCGGTTGACGTGCTCGGTCCCGCCGCGCTGGGTGCGGACGTGTTGTTCAACTTCCTCCGAGAGCAGAACGCGATGTCAGCCGCGGAATTCCTGCTGCTCGAATCGCGATTCTTCGACGCCTTCGAGAACCTCAACAGCAACCGGTCCGAGACGCTGGAAGCGCAGCAACCAGGCCGCGCCTGGGTCGGCGCCTTGAGTGCGCTCCTTCGCGCGGGCATTTGCCACGTGAAGGAGGTGAAGGTGAACAAGACCCAGAACTCCCCGCCTCCCTCGGCCCGTGCGCTCGGGTGGCGGCTGCGCGGCGGCTGCTGGGAGGAGCAGGGGCCCTGCGTCGGGCACTGGATCGACAAGTACCCCAACGCCATCTGCATCGACGCGAAGGTGGCGCTGGACCTGATCCGCCGCGAGGATCGCCGGGGCGGCGCGGTCTCCGAGATTCAGAGCCCTGAGCACCTGACGCGCGAGCTCATCGTGACCGACCTGCTGGCGGCGCGAGAGAACGAGAAGCGCGCGGCGGTGCGCCCTCGGGTGGACGGCGCCCAGGTGCCGCGCCTCGCGGTGAAACTGGAGGCCTTCGGCATCGAGGAGGAGGCCCTGACACCAGCGCCCACGGACACCCCCGCGCCGCTCCCCGACATGCCCCCCGAGTACGACTTCTGACCCCCGCGGTAGGGCCCATCGGCGGACGAGTCATCAAGACCGTCCCTCCGAAGCCACCCTGAACCCCGGCGGTGTCTTCGCATCAAGCAAGCTATTTTCAATGGGTTGGGTGCGGTTGAGTCACCGAGGCACCCGAGTCACGCGTCTGAAGCAGGTTCACACAGGAGAGGGGCGATTCAAGAATGGGAACTCATCGACGACCCCGCGGGACGGGGAGGATCGAGCGCCGGGGGGACCGCTACCGGGTGCGCCTGCAGCTCCCCACGGGGGAGGAGGTCACGAAGACGGTCGACACGCGCGAGGCCGCAGAGGCGCTCCTGCTCGCCCTGCGCGCCGAGGCCCACAAGGCCGACGTGGCGGGCGCGTTCGACGCCCCCAAGGAGATGACCCTCGGCACCTGGGGAGACGCCTGGATGGAGCGGCGGGCCGAGCGCATCTCGTCGCCCGTGAAGGACCGCTCGCCGTGGCGGCGCTACATCGAGGGGTCGTCCCTCGCGGCGATGCCGCTGCGCGCGATCCGGCCGACGCACGTGGTGGCGTGGCTCGATGCGCTGGAGTCCCGTCGCGGCGCACATGGGCGGTTGCTCTCGGCGCAGAGCCTCACCCACGCGTTGAATCTCGTGCGCAAGTGCCTCTCCGACGCGAGGCGCGCGGGGCACATCGACACCAACCCGGCGCAGGGCATCCGCCCCCAGCGCAAGGACCCCGAGCACGAGATGCTCTACCTCACGGTCGACGAGATCGGCGCGGTGAAGTCCTGCGAGGCGATCCCGCTGCGGGCCCGCTGCTGCTACCTGTTCGCGGTCTTCGCCGGCCTGCGCGCGGGAGAACTCTGGGCGTTGCGCTGGAGCGACGTCACCCTCGATGGTTCGCGCCCCGAGGTGATCGTTCGTAGATCCCACGACCGCGACACCACCAAGGGCGGGCGCAGCCGGGCGGTGCCCCTTCTGCCCGAGGCCCAGGAGGCGCTGCGAACGCTGCGCACCCTGGACGACTTCACGACGGAGCCCGACGACCTCGTGTTCCCCGCCCCCCGCGGGGGACAACGTTCGCGCTCGAACGATCACGGCTGGAGCCCTCTCTCCCGCGGCGGGGGTCACCGGGTGCTCGCCGGCATCACTCGCCCGGTGCGGTTCCACGACCTCCGCCACACGTGCGCGTCGCACCTCGTGATGGGGACCTGGACCCCTCGCCCCCTGGAGATCGCCGTCGTGCAACGGGTCATGGGCCACCGGGAGCTGTCCACCACCGCCCGCTACGCCCACCTCGCGCCGAGCTTCCTGCACACCGCCATGAACGGTGAGGTGGCCCCGTCCCCCAGAAACGACGTGGGCGTTACAGGGGCGATTTTGCCTCCTCGTAACGCCCACAGCACTTCACGTGCCACACTGGTTTTTTCGGAGCGGGCGACCGGGATCGAACCGGCGACGTTCAGCTTGGGAAGCTGACATTCTACCGCTGAATTACGCCCGCGATAGAGGGCGCACTCTGCCCTCCCCCCATCGCCCTGTCAAGCCCTTCGTCACGCCGCGCGCAGCCACCACGCGGCCACCGCGAGCAGCGCCGCCGTCGCCCCCGCGCTCGCGCGCAACAACCCCGGCGACGCGCCCTCGCGCCAGCGCAGCGCGCACACCGCGATGCCCAGCAGCGACGCGCCCAGCCACAGCGCGACCCCGCGGTCGAGCTGCTCCCCGCGCGCGACCGCGGCGAGGTACGCGGGGCGGCGCACGTCGAGCTCCCAGGCCACGCGCCCGCGCAGGTGCAGCGCCATCAGCGTCACCGTCGCCGCGACCTGCCACACCGCCACCGCGCGCGTCACCCGGCGCGTGGGCGATGCCGCGATCCACCCTGCCCCCACCGCAAGCACGGCCACCGCGTCGCGCAGGATCACGTCGGCACCGCCACACCCGCCACCGCCGCGAGCGCGCCCACCGCGAAGCACGCGCGCAGCCAGCGCCCGGTGTTCACCCCGCGCCGCGCGAAGACCGCCACCAGCCCCGTCGCCAACAACGTGGTCCCGAAGAGCGACACCAGCACATGCCCCGAGAGCGCCGCGCGCTCGAGGTCCAGGATCGCGCGCGGATCCGCCGGCGGCATTCGCCACGCGCCCGCCGCCCGTACCAGCAGCAGCACCGCGGGCGACAACGCGAGCGCGGCGATGAGCCCGTCGAAGCGCGACGCCCTCACGAGAGGCCCCGCGCGCGACGCACCCGCGGACACTCCGGGTCGGCGCCGATGCGTCCCTCCAGGTGCAGCGACACCACCTTGCACCCGCCGCGACAGACCGCGCGCAGATCGCAGTCGCGACAGGGCGCGTCGGGGTCGTCGGCGTACCCCCGAAACGTCTCCGCGCTCCCCTCCGCCGCGGTGACGAAGCTGCATCCTGCGGCGCTCCCGTCGGGCTTCACCGCGCCGAGGTGCCGCCCCGCCTCGCAGCCGAAGACCCCGAAGCGGGTCAGTCGTTCGGGCTCCCCCAACACGTCGGCGAGCAGCGGGACCAGGGCGCAGTCGATGCGCACCGAGAACCCTTCGTCCCCCCACGAGGCGAGGTGCATCACGTCGTCTCCGAGCGACGCGAGGTCGTCCGGGCGCAGACGACGGGTGAGGTAGTCCAGCGAGGCCGCACGACCCGCGGGCTTGTACCGCAGGAGCTGCATCTCGCGCGCGCCGAGCTCCCGCACCCGGACCGCGGTGGCGCGGAGGGAGGTCACGTTCTGCCGTGTGAGCACGTGGTTCACCCCCACGGCGATGCCCGCCGCGCGGAGCGTCTCGATGGCCCGCTCGGCGACGCTCCCGCCCTCGAAGCCCCGCACCGCGGCGTAGCCGTCACCGACGCCGTCGTGGGAGACGTTCACCTGCGCGAAGTCCCGCAGCGCCTCGGCGCGTCGGGGGGTCAGCCCGAGTCCGCTGGTGGTCACCACCGGGGTCAATCCCAGCGATCGCGCGAGCGTCGCGAGCTCGCCGAGGTCCTCGCGCATCAACGGCTCGCCGCCGCCGAAGGCCACGGTGAACACCCCGCGCGCGGCGAGGTCGCGCAGGGTCTCGTTCAGCGCGCGACGGTCGACATGTTCGCCCTCCAACGACGCGTCCTGGTAACACCCCGCGCACGCCACCGGGCAGCGCGAGGTCACGGCGACGTGCACCTCCAGCGGCGCCGAGGGAGGCGCAGGGGCCTCGGACCAACGCGCCCCACCATCGACCCCGAGGCGACACGCCAACGTGCGGTCCACCGCGACGAGGGTGCTGTCTTCGAGGCGCACCCACGCGCCGAAGGGCTCCGCGCGCACGCGCAGCGCGGTCACGCGCCAGGCTCCGCGGCGGGCGCCTCGGGGGGTGGGTCCCGGTCGTCGTCGTCGTCTGCACCGGGTCCCAGCGCGGCGGTGACCGCGGCGAGCAGGGCCGCCCCCGCGGTCGCCGAGAGGAACAGCATTTCCACCGCGCTCCCGATGGACGAACAGTTGGCGCCCGGCCCGCGGCGCACGACCAGTACCCCTTCGTGGGGGTCCCGACGATCGTCGCTCACAGTCCGATCCCTTCGAGCATCATCACGTCGAGACCCTCCATCGCGAGGAACGAGACCGACAGCGCCGCGAGCAGGCCCAGCAGACCCCGCGCCGCGCGCATCCACCCCCGCGTCGAGCCCGCCACCGCGGCCGCGGAGAGGGCGAGGTAGACCCCCAGGGTGCCCGCGCCCAGCACGTAGAACGGACCGCCCTCGTGCCCGTCGCTGAGGTGCGCCAGCGCCGCGCCGCCCAGCGAGAGCAGCGCGAGGTGCGCCAGCGGCAGGGGACGGCGCCACGCGCGCCAGAGCTCAGCCCCGCGCGACGCGCGCAGGAGTCGTACGACCCCGAACAATCCCCAGACCGCGGTGAGTCCCAGCACCGACCACGAGGCCCGACGCAGCGAGCGGCGTCGGAGGTGCAGCGCGGCGAGCTCGCGCACCTCGGGGTCGACCGTGCGGGAGGTGGCGACGTCCTGGGCGGCGCGGTCCTCACGACCGAGGGTCACCCCGAGCTCGACGAGGCGTTGCCCCGCGAGGTCCCGCAGCGTCGCCGGGGTCGTCGCGTCACGGAGCATCTCGCGGTAGATGCCAACGCCCTCCTGCGGCCGTGAGAGACGTGTGGAGAGCGC
>JBILLI010000925.1:0-2874 GCA_044376155.1 Polyangiales bacterium | reverse complement strand
CTCGCGACGCGCGCGGGGTCCCTTCGTGGCGGTGAACCTCGCGGCGCTCCCGCCCACCCTGCTCGAGAGCGAGCTCTTCGGGCACGAGAAGGGCGCGTTCACCGGCGCGATGCAGCGACGTCCCGGGCGCCTGGAGCTCGCCGAAGGCGGCACGCTCTTTCTCGACGAGATCGGCGACCTCGACCTGCCCCTGCAGACGCGCCTCCTGCGGGTGATGCAGGAGCAGGGCTACGAGCGCGTGGGCGGGTCGGAGACCCTGCGCGCCGACGTGCGCATCGTGGCCGCGACGCACAAGCCCGTGCGCCCCGGCCAACCCGGCGCCACCCTCCGCGAGGACCTCTACTACCGCCTCGCGGTCATCGAGCTGGAGCTTCCCCCGCTGCGCGCGCGGCGCAGCGACATCCCGCTCCTGGTGCAGCACGCGCTCGCGACCACGCGGGCCCGCGCGGTGTCAGAAGAGGCCATGACCCTGCTCCAGCGCTACGCGTGGCCGGGCAACGTGCGGGAGCTCTTGCACACCGTGCAGCGCGCCGCGGCGGTGTCGGCGGCCGAGGTCATCGACGCGCCCGATCTCCCTGCGGCGCTGCGGGAGACGTCGCACCCGCGGGAGTCCGAGGCGGGGGCGGCGGGGGCGTACGAGTCCATGCCGCTGCGCGAGGCGCTGGCGTCGCTGGAGAAGCACCTCATCAGCCGCGCGCTGGAGAAGGCCGGGGGCAACCGCGCGGAGGCGGCGCGGATCCTCGGCATCGCGCGGCCGCAGCTCTACGTGAAGCTCGAGGAGCACGGGCTGCGCGAGCGGGAGTAGCACCGGGGAGGGGCGTCGGCGCATCTCACGGCCCGATGCCTGAGCTCGCCGAGGTCGAACTCTCCCGCCTACGCTGGGACGTCGCGTGGAACGCCCCGATTCGCGCCGTGCGCTGCGCGCGCGAGACCGCCCGGGTGTTGCGCGACGTGCAGCTCGACGCCGTGCGCGAGGCCCTCACGGGCGCGGCGCTGACGCACTCCGAGGCGCGCGGCAAGCAGCTCGCGTTTCGCTTCGGCGCCGACCGCTGGCTGGGCGTGCACCTCGGCATGACGGGCGAGCTCCGCGTCGAGGCGCCCGACCACGAGCCCGCGCGCTACGACCACCTGGTGATCGAGACCGGCGAGGTCGCGCTGGTGTTTCGCGACCCGCGGGGCTTCGGGCGGGTGCGCTTCGACGTGGGCGGCGACGAGCCCGCGTGGTGGTCCTCGCTCGCGCCGTCGGTGGTCGGGCCCGCGTTCACCCTGGCCGCGGTGCAGGGATTTCTCTCCCGCCACGCCCGCGCGCCCCTCAAGGCCGTGCTGCTGCGGCAGGAGCGCTTCCCGGGCATCGGCAACTGGATGGCCGATGAGATCCTGTGGCGCGCGGCGCTGCACCCCGCACGGCCCGCGGGGGCCCTCGACGACGCGGAGGTGGCGCTGCTCCGCCGCACGGTGCGCCGCGTCGCGCGCGACTCGGTGACGGCCATCGCCGACGACTGGTCGTACCCGCCGTCGTGGTTGTTCACGCACCGCTGGGGCGACGGCAACCCCTGCCCGCGGTGCCGCACGACGCTGCGTCGCGCGCCCATCGGCGGCCGCACCACGTGCTGGTGCCCGCGCTGTCAGACGGGGTGATGCTCAGCGGCGCACGACCTCGTGCAGCGCCAGCGGGACACATCTCCGAAACACGCTTGTTCTCCAGGCGAAATCGCGGTTCTTGGCCCCCATCCCCACGCCCTTCCCCCGCCTCGGGGGAAGGGTGGAGAACCCCTGGCGGAGCGATGGTCCACGCGCGTGAAGGTCGGGGGGTGTGAGGCGAAACGCTTCGCACCCAAGCGTTTCGAGACGACTGGACCATTCCTGAGGCGGCGGCTCGCCACCCTTCCCCCGAGGCGGGGGAAGGGCCGGGGATGGGGGCCAAGAACCGCGATTCCTCCGGGAAAACAAGCCTCTTTCGGAGACGTCTCCCGCCCGATGACGGCGCCGTGAGAGCGGTAACGCGTCAGCGGCGCACGACCTCGTGCAGCGCCAGCGGCAACCCGCGCGCGCGGACCACCCACGCGCGCCCGTCGGTGCCCGTGAATCCCACCGAGCGACGCTCCGCCCGCCACGCCCCCGAGACGCCCACGGCGAGCGCGTCGGCGGCGTTCACCAGCGCGGTCTCGGCGGAGGTGACGTCTTCGGTCCCGGCGACGGTGAGCAGCGCGGTGCGCTCGGCGAAGGGCCACGTCGCCGAGTCGCCCGTGCCGCCGTCGAGGACCACGAAGGCGCCGCCCGCGCGCGCGAAGGCCACCACCCGCGCCGAGACCCGACGCGCCACCGACGCGATCTGACCGGGCGCGGCGCCCACCTGATGGGGCACGAACACCACGTCGCTGCGGTCGATGGAGAGCGCGGCCTCGAGCTCCTCCACCGCGGTGATGCGCTGGAGCTGCACCGGGCGCGGCCCGGCGACGCTGCGGATCGCGGCCTCCACCGCATCCACCGACGCGGGCTCGGACCACGGGGTGAACAGCACCACCCGCGGCGCGAGGGAGGGCGTGAGGAAGGCCGCGTTGCCCACCAGCCGCGTCTGGTCCGGGCGTGTGGCCGCGAGGTCGTGCCCGATGAGCACCAGGTGCCCCACGCGCTCGTCGCGGCAGCGCCCGCCGTTGCAGAGCCCCGAGGGGCAGACCACCCCGCAGGTGCCGCAGTTCTGGGGATCGGTCTGCGGGTCGACGCAGCCGTCGGGGCAACGGATGCGCCCCTCGCCGCACACCGTGTTGCACGCGCCGCCGACGCAGAACGCGCCCGTGGTACACGGTCGCCCGCACGCCCCGCAGTTCAGCGGATCGGCGGTGAAGTCCACGCAGCGGCCGTCACACGTGCGCT
>JBILLI010000924.1:0-2878 GCA_044376155.1 Polyangiales bacterium | reverse complement strand
ACGGATCTTCCGTCCACTGCCGTCGCCCCGCATGTCGTGAGGCTGGACGTTGCGTCGGGGGCTTGATCCGCGCGAGCCGTTGGGTGTCTTATCCCCCCACACAGACTTCGATGACACAACAGATCTCTCTGCTCACTCGCGTCGTCGCCCGCGGCGCCGCGTCGCTCGCCCTCCTGCCGCGCGCCGCGCACGCGGATACGGGGAAGACTCATGACCGCTGAACACGACGAGAGCGATCTGCAGCCGGGGCAGAGCTTCGGATCGTACGAGATCGTTCGACTGCTCGGGCGTGGGGCCTTCGGCGCCGTGTACGAGGCGCTGCGCATGCCGCTGAAGAAGCGCACGGCGCTCAAGGTGCTGCACCGCGAGTACGTGCGTCATCGCGAGGTGGTCGATCGCTTCGTGCGCGAGGCGGAGATCGTCGCGCAGCTCGATCACCCTCACATCGTGGATGTGTTCGACGTGGGCGTCGCCGAGGGCGCGCCCTTCCTCGCGATGGAATTCCTCGACGGCGAGAGCCTCTCGTCGCTCCTGGAGCGCGAGGGCCCGCTCCAGGTTACGCAGGTGGTCGACCTGATGCTGCCGGTGCTCTCGGCCGTCGCGGTCGTGCACGACAAGGGCATCGTGCACCGTGACCTCAAGCCCGACAACCTCTTCATCGCGAGGCTGGCGCTCGGCGGCGTGCAGCCCAAGCTGCTCGACTTTGGCATCGCGAAGGTGCGCGACGCCGAGAAGGCCCTCACCCGCACAAACGCGGTGATGGGCACGCCGTTCTACATGTCGCCCGAGCAGGTGCTCGAGTCGAAGCACATCGACGCGCAGGCCGACCAGTGGTCGCTCGCGGTGATTCTCTTCGAGTGCCTGAGCGGCAAGAAGCCCTTCGACGGTGACAGCCTCATCGCGCTGCTCAACGCGATCACTTCGAAGCCCATCCCCACGATTCGCACGCAGCGCGCCGATATCCCCGAGGCCTTCGAGGCGATCATTCTTCGCGCGATGGAGCGTGAGCCCGCGGCGCGCTGGCCGTCGATGCGCGCGTTCGGCGCGGCGCTCGTGCCCTACGCGTCACCGGCGACGCAGCAGCAGTGGCGCGCGTTCTTCGGCGAGCCCGTGGCGGCGCCTTTCGTTGCGCGCGTGAGCACCGTGCCCCCGGCGGCGCCGGTGTATTCAAAGGAGGCGCTCGCGCAAACCGGCGTGAACACCAGCGGCACGCTCGAGCCCGCGACGCGGAGTTCGATCGGTCTGGCTGATCGACGCCGCCAGAAGTTCACCGTCGCTGCGGGCGCGGTCGCGCTCGCCGCGCTCATCGCCGTGGGGGGATGGGCCTCGACGCGCGGATCGCAGACCGACCACGCGGGGCCTACGCCCCACGCGGTGGTCGCGCAACCGGCGGAGGCGTCGGTGGAACCGGCACCGACCGTCGCCGACGCGGGCGCGCCGACTGCCATTGCGGACGCGGCCATGCTCGCCGTTCCCATCCCTGTTGAGACGGCGTCCCCCACGGTTGCTGCGACGCCCGCTGCGGCAACGACCGGGCGCCCTTCGCGCAGCCGACGGGTGCCGCGCGTGGCACGACCGGGCAGCGCGGGCGCGGCGGATACGAACGTGCGCAATGGTCGCGCTGCGCCATCGGCGCAAGCGTGTCCGAACGGCATCTGTGCACCCGACTGACCTCGAGGGACTCACGATGAGGCGTACGCTCACGGTCGGATTCGTCGCACTGGCCCTGTGCGTCGGTGCGGCGGACGCGCAGGCGCAGTCTGATCCCAACGACGCGGAGTATGCCCGCGCGTCGCAGCTGCGCTCCGGGCAACAGTTGGATGAAGCGCTGGCCATCTACCAGCGCCTCGCGGCACAGACGCACGCGCCGCGCGCGATCGGCCAGATTGGCGTGACCGAGGCGCAGATGGGCCGCTGGGTGGCCGCCGAGGAGCACCTCACGGCCGCGCTCGCGACGCACGACCCGTGGGTCGATGCGCATCGGGCGGTGCTCCAGGCCGCGCTCGATCGCACCGCGGAGAACCTCGGCAATCTCACGATCGCGTGCAACGTTTCGGGGGCCGAGCTGCGGATCAACGGCACGGCGGCGGGTACGCTCCCGCGCGCGACGCCGCTGCGGGTGGCGATCGGCCCTGTGGTGATCGATGTGACGGCAGAGGGCCATGAGCCGCACCGTCAGAGTGTGTCGATCACCACGCAGAGCACACGGCTCGAGGTGACCCTCGTGCCCGCGGTGGCGCCGCGCACGCCGCCGGTCGTGGCAGGCGCCGCCCCTTCGCGCGTCACCGCGCCGACGCCCGCGACGGCGGTTGCACCGACGCCGGCTTCGCGGGCGGTCTCCGGGGGCTCGCTGGGGAGAACCCTCGCGTGGACGGGCGCGGTCGGAGCGGCGGTTTTCATCGGGGTTGGCGTTGTCGGATACGTGGTCGGCTCTGAGGCGGCGGTCCAGTGGAACGACGACGCGCGTTGTCTTCAGAGCACCATGCCGACGGTGACCCGTGGCGGCCAGTGCAGCGGTTTGAACGACACCGCGGACACGATGCAAACGCTCTCGTACGCAGGCTTCATCGGTGGCGCCGCGCTGACGATCACGTCGGCGGTGCTGTTCGTCACCGCACCTGGTTCACCGCAGAGAGAGCAGGCGCGGGCGCGCTTCGGATGCGGCCCCGGGCCGACCGCTCTGGGAATGGCGTGCGGCGGTGCCTTCTGAGCAGCGGTACACGGGAGCGGAGGCGCGGATGCGGTTGGGGTACGCGTGGGTTGTCGTTCTCGGCTGTGCGATGGGATGCTGGTCGCTCAAGCCGGCTGGTGACCTGCCCGATGGCGGGGCCCGCGACGTTCCGACGACCGACAACACGGATCGCCACGATGCCGCTGC
>JBILLI010000210.1:0-10848 GCA_044376155.1 Polyangiales bacterium | reverse complement strand
CGCAACCCACGCCTCCCTCTGGGCGCGGCGCGGAATCGCTACGGCGCAAGGCGATTCACACGATGAGGGCAACGGTAAGCCCCGAGGCGGGGGAAGGGCGTGGGGATGGGGGCCAACGCGGCGGAGTTACGCGCGAGGCCAACCGTTCACGCGTCGGGTGAACGGCGTCGTGGTCGACGCCAGCAACTCTCCGTGCCGGCGCGTCTCGCAATCACCGACCGGGCGACCGTCGGGCGCCGAGCGCGGCGATGGGGGCGTCAGGATCCTGCGCGGTCACGGTCGCGAGCAGCGCGGCCTGCAGCAACGCGGGGTCCTCACACGCATCCAGCGCGCGGCGGAGCGCGTCGGTGCTCGCGCCGAAGCGCGCGGCGTACGCGCCGAGGATCGCGCCGCGGAGCCCACCCAACGCGGCCTCCGCGCGCGCCTGCTCGGCCTCCGCCTTGGACTCCAGGCTCTCGACCATGTCGGTGAGTCGGTGGATGAGGTCGTCGGATCCGAAGAGCTCGGCCATGCCGTCGAAGAAGCGCAGGCGTCCGTGCTGCACGGCGAGGTCGACCCCGAGGATGCGCGACGCGATGCGCCCGGCCTGCGGCACGACGCGGTCGTAGCGCCGCGCGTCGGCGGTCGCGAGGCGGTAGCCGTGCACGCGCTGCTTCTCGCGGTCGTAGACGAAGTACTCGGGGATGCCCAGGCGGGCGTAGCGATCGACGTTGTCGATGAGGTCCTTCTCGCGATCGCCGCGGTGGAGGACCTCGAGCGCCACATCGATGCCTCGCCCCTCGTCGGCCACGACCCACGCGAGGCGCTCGTCGTCTTCGGGCTGCGGCACGTCGACCACCGCGAGCACGTCGGGCGCGAACGCGCGCTCGCCGGGGTAGAGCACCGAGAGCTCCTCGGCGAGGTACACCGTGCGCCCCTTGGCCTTGAAGTGCAGCCCCAGGAGGTCGATGGCGCGAGACTTCGCCTGCTTGTGCGGGCGGCCCTCGCCCATGAGCTCGGCGGCCTCGGTGAGGGCCTCGTTCATCGCGACGAGAAAACCCTCACGCGCGCGGGGCGTCATCGCGCGCCACGCGTCGAGCGAGGGGCCCACGGGGATCTCGCGCGGCGACGCCATCGGCGGAGGGCTGACCGTCATCGCGTGAGTCTACGACGAGCGCGCGGAGAGTGCAGGGCTCCTTCGCCCGGTGATCAGCGGGCGGCGGCGCGCTCGGCGAAGCGCTGGCGGAGGCGGGTGAGCACCGTCGCGGGCACGAAGCGGGTGATGTCTCCGCCGAAGGAGGCGACCTCCTTCACCAGCGAGCTGCTGACGTAGAAGTACTCCTGCGCGGTCATGAGGAACACCGTCTCCACCTGCGGCGCGAGGTGGTGGTTCATGCACGCCATCTGGAACTCGTACTCGAAGTCGGCCACCGCGCGCAGCCCGCGGATCACCGCCGTGGCCCCCTTCGCGTGGGCGTAGTCCACGAGCAGCCCGTCGATGCGGTCGACCTCCACCCGGGGGTTGTCGGCCACCGCCTCGCGGAGCATCTCGATGCGCTCGTCTTGCGTGAACAGCGGCGACTTCTTCACGTTGCTCGCCACGGCCACGATGATGCGATCAAAGACCCGCGAGGCGCGGGCGATGATGTCGAGGTGACCGTGCGTCGGCGGGTCGAAGGAGCCCGCGTACACCGCCGTGCGACCGCTCACAACCGCTTGCGGCGCAGGGGCTTCGGGCGCGGGGTCGTCGATGCGACGCACCGTGCTGATGGTGCTGTCGCCGTAGGCCCGGCTGTCGACGAGCTCGAAGCGCGACGCGCTGCTGGGCAGCGCCAGGGTCTCGCGGCTCGCGTGCTCGACCACCACGGTGCCGCCGGGGCGCACGAGGTCGCCCTCGGCCAGCGCCGCGAGTGCCTCGCGCTCGAGGAGGTGACCGTAGGGGGGATCGATGAAGACCAGGTCCCACGGGCCCTTGAGGGCCTTGAGCGCGCGGCGCACGTCGCGGCGGTGGATGCTCCAGAGCGACCGCGGGGCCTCGAGGGTCTCGAGGTTCGTCTGGATGGTCTGGCAGAGACCGCGGTCGATCTCGATGAAGTCCGCGTGGGCCGCGCCGCGGGAGAGCGCCTCGATGCCCATGGCGCCGGTGCCCGCGAAGAGGTCGAGCACCCGCGCGCCGTCGACCCGCGCGCCGAGGGCGCTGAACACCGCCTCGCGCACGCGGTCGGTGGTCGGGCGCGTCTCCGCCCCGCGGGGCGGACCGAGCAGCCGCCGCCCGCCCCAATTGCCGCCGATCACCCGCATGGGGTCAGAACGTGAGCCGGAGGTTCATTCCGCCGACGGAGGGCCCGAGCACCGGGTCCACCTGCACCCGCATCGCCGTGGGGCGCGGGGTGCTCGTGGGCGCGGGCGCGGCCTCCTGCGCGCGGGGCCGGTCGATGACCACCATCACGGCGCCGGCGGCGGCGAGGGCGAGGCCGCCGAGGCCCATGGCGAAGCCGAGGGTGCGCGCGGAGTTGAAGTTCGAGCAGAGCGTGCGGGTCTCGGCCGCGAAGGCGTTCACCGTGTCGGTCTGGGCGTTGTCACAGACCTGCCCGGTGCTCAGCGCGCGGTCGGGGTTGGTCTGGTTGTCGTAGAAGAACCACGAGCGGTAGGGCTCGTCGGAGTTGAAGCCGGCGTTCTGCGCGTTGGTCGAGATGCCGGCCGCGGTGGTGGCCTGCCAGATGCCGATGCCGCCGATGACCGCGCCGAGGCCGAGGAGGCCGAAGCCCACGTAGCGCACGATGGGGGCGCGGGTGACCACGACGGGCCGCTGCGCGAGCTGCCGCTGGAGCTGACGAATGCGCTCCTGCTCGGCGACGCGCTGGCGCTCGGCGTCCTGGGTCTCCTGCGCGCTGCGGGCGCGGGTCTGGTCGTCGGGCACGGCGTCGACGAGGCGGGGGAAGATCTGGGCGATCTCTTCGCGCACGCGCACCTCAAGGCGGCCGTCGGCGCGGAGCATCTCGCGGGTCTCCTGGTGGTAGACGCGGCGGTCGGTGTTGTCCCAGTACGCGAGCTCGAAGGCGATGCGCGCCTCGCGGCCGCGGCCGATGCGGGTGACGTTGCCGTAGATCAGCCGCGTGGCGTGGATGTCGTCGGCGATGCGCGCGAGGCAGTCGGGGCCGGTGTTGTCGCAGCCCACCACGGTGAACTCCTGCTCCAGCCCGGGGGTGCTGTCGGGCACGGTCCACCCGTTCTGCGTGGCGAGGGCGCGCAGGGCGTTGGTCGCGTGCTGCGCCGCCTCGTCGTCGCCGTCGGGCGCGCGCAGGCCTACCACCACGAGCTGACCGCGGCCCGAGGTCGCCGCGGCGGGGGCGGCGGCGGTCTGCGCGAACGCCGGAACGCTCGTGAGGGCGGCGCCCGCCGCGAGCAAGAGACCCAGACCGATTCGACGTGCCCTCATCTGCAACGGCTCCTGAAGGTGGAAGCGGTCGGGGTCAGGGCCCCGACCGACGAAAGATCGAGCGCGATCATAACAGCAGGCACCCCGGTCCTGGGAAGCGGTCGTTGCATTCCCGCGCGGGAGTGGCGAAGGTGCGCGCCCCGTGACCGAACCCTGGACCATCGCGCGCATCGCGGCGTGGATCGCCAAGGACCTCGCCGCCCGCGAGGTCCCGTCGCCCCGGCTGGAGGCCGAGCTCCTCGTGGCGCACGCGCTGAAGCTCCGGCGGCTGGACATCTTTCTGCGCCACGACCAGCCCCTGAGCCCCGAGGAGCTCACGATGATCCGTGCGCTGGTGGAGCGTCGTCGGCGTCACGAGCCCCTCGCGTACCTCACGGGCGAGCGGGAATTCTACGGCCGCACGTTCACCGTCGACCGTCGGGTGCTGATCCCCCGCCCCGAGACCGAGCACCTCGTCGACGCCGTGGTGGCCTTTCTGCGCGCCCGAGCAGAGACCCCGAGCGCCGTGCTCGACCTCTGCACGGGCAGCGGCTGCATCGCCGTCACCGTCGCCCTCGCGGTGCCCCACGCGACCCTCGACGCCGTGGACCTCTCCCCCGCCGCCCTCGAGGTCGCCCGCGCCAACGTCGCCCGCCACAAGCTCGCCGAGCGGGTCACCCTCCACGAGGGCAGTCTCTTCAAGCCCCTGGGCGACAAGCGCTTTGACGTCATCGCGAGCAACCCTCCGTACATCCCGAGCGACGAGATCCCGGGGCTCATGCCCGACGTCTCGCAGCACGAGCCGCACCTCGCGCTCGACGGCGGACCCGACGGCACGGCGGTGCTCCGCGCCCTGCTCGCAGGGGTGCCCGCGCGCTTGAACCCCGGGGGATTGCTCGCCGTGGAGGTGGGCCACGACCAGGGCCCGTGGGCGGTGCACGAAGCCACCGCCGTGGGGCTGCTCGACGCCCGCATGGAGAAGGACCTCGCGGGCTTTCCCCGGGTGCTTCTAGCCCGCGCGGGGTGAACTCAGCGCCGCGAGGAGGATGCCCGCGGCCACGCCCACGTTGAGCGATTCGATCTGTCCGCTGCCGGCGATGGAGACGCGCCCGTCGCAGAGCGCGCGCACGCGGGGGGAGAGCCCTTCGCGCTCGTGTCCCATGACCAGCACGGTGGGGCCGGAGAGGGTGAGGGCCGTGTGGGGGATGTCACCCCCGGCCTCGGCGCCGAGCACCCGCACGCCCGCGGCGCGCAGGCGAGAGAGGGTCTCGGCGAGGTCGGTGGTGCGGCACAGGGCCACGCGCTCGGCGCCGCCCTCGGCCACGCGCACGGCCAGCGGGGCCAGCGCGGGATGGGGGGCCTGGGCGCCCAGGATCATCCCCGCCGCGCCGAAGAAGGCCGCGCTGCGCAGCACCGCGCCGACGTTGTAGGGGTTGCGCACGCGGTCCACGGCGACGGCGAAACCCCTGGGGCGCAAGAGGTTCTGCAACGTGGCGGGGGTGGTCCAGCGGCGCGGGCGGGCGGTGACGCAGAGGCCCTCGTGGAGCTCCGAGCCCGTGACCTTCGCGAGGGCCCGGGCGTCGCCGCGGGTGACGGTCACGCCCTTGGACGCGGCCCAGCGGAGCAGGGCGTCGGCCTCGCGCTGCACCGCGGGGTCGAGGTGCACGGCGGTGATGTCGTCGGCGCGGGCGTCGAAGACCGCGAGGGCGGCGCGCAGGCCGAAGACGCGCTCGACGGGGTCGCGCGGCGGGGGGGCCGTGGGGGGCTTCTTCACCCGGCGCTTGTAGATGTTCTGCGGTGCCGAAGGGAAGGGGGTCAGCGGTCGTCGCAGAGCAGCGCGGACTCGTCGAGGGAGCTGTGGTCGTCGAGGAGGTCCACGCCGTGGCGGGCGAAGCGCTTCGCGGCGGCGGCGGGGCGGGGGTCACCCTGGTCGAGGGACCACTGCGCGTGGCGCGCAAGGAGGGCGAGCGCGAGGGCGCGGCCGAGGGTCAGCGCGAGGCGTCGGGCGTCGGCTTCGAGCGGGAGCAGCGAGCCGCCCTCCAGGGCGCGCCCCATGTGCATCTGCGCGACCGCGTCGGCGTGGGCGAGGGCGGTGAGGGCTGACTCCGCGGCGCGCCCCAGGGCAGGGTCGCGCACGGTGCGGACCAACTCACGGACCTCCTCGGTGAGCAGCGCGAGGGCCCCCTTGCCGAGGACCTTCAGCGCGTCGAGGGAGAGCACGTTGGTGGTGCCCTCCCAGATCGGGAGCACCTGCGCGTCGCGGTGCAGCGCCGGGATGCCCGTGTCTTCGACGTAGCCCGCGCCGCCGAAGCACTCCATCATCTCGCTCGACACCGCGACGCCCTGCTTGCCCGTGGTGAGCTTCGCGAGGGGGGTGACGAGGCGAAGCAGCTCCTTGTCGCGCGCGGTGGCCTCGCCGCTCTCCTCGCGGCCGATGAGCTCCACGGCGAAGAACGCGAGGTGAAACGCGGCTTCGCTCTCGGCCTGCATCCCCGCGAGCGTGTCGACGTGCAGGGGCTTCTGCGCGAGGGGCGCGCCGAAGGCCACGCGGCGGCGCGCATAGTCGCGGCACAGGGCCATCGCGCGGCGCATGAACGACACCGCCGACACCGCGTTCCAGGTGCGGGTGATGTTGAGCATGGGGGAGATGTTCCGCACGCCGTCGGTGGTGCCCGCGACGGGGTGGGCGACGAGGCCGTCGAGGGTGAGCTCCGCGGTGGGCACCTTGCGCGTGCCCAGCTTGTCCTTGAGGCGGTGCACGGTGATGCCCTGGAGACGACCGCGCTCGTCGCGGGTCTCGACGTAGAAGAGCGCGAGGCCGCGGCCGCCGGGGGAGCCTCCTTCGGGGCGCGCGAGGGTGAGCGCCATCTGCGCGGTGGTGGCGCTGGTGAACCACTTCACGCCGTGCAGGGTCCAACGGCCGTCGGTGTTCCGCGCGACGGTCTCGGAGATGCCCACGTCGGAGCCGCCGGTGCGCTCGGTCATCCACTGGCCCGAGGTCCAGAACGTGGCCGGGTCGCGGGAGGTGAGGCGGGGCAGGGCGCGGTCGAGGAGTTGTTGATTGCCGTGCGCGGTGAGCGTGCGGGCGGCGCCGTCGGTCATCGCGAGGGGGCAGGTGTAGACGTCCGTCGAGGGGTTGAAGAGGTGCACGCGGGCGAACTGGTCCACGCGGGAGAGCGCGCCGTGGCGGCGCTCGTAGGGGATCGCGATGAGCCCGTACTGCGCGGTGAGGGCCTCGGCGCGCTTCCACAGGGGCGTGACCTCGATGTGGTCCACGCGGTTGCCCCACGGGTCCCACGCGGTGAGCACGGGCTCGTTGAGGCGGTCGGCGCGCTGCATCGCGTAGAGCTCACCGCCCGAGAGCTCGCCGAGCGCGTCGAGGTCCCCATCGATCTCGCGGAGCATGTCGGCCGGGAGCGTGCGCGCGAGGTATCCCCGGAGCACACGGTCGTCGCGGTACTGATTCCCGAGCTGCGGGGGCGTCTGGATGAAACCCATGCACGGCGTTCTACCACCGCGCGTCCATGGCGCGGCGCCGGTGCGGTCCGTCTCCGTGATGGGCTTGGCGTGCGACATCGATTGCCCCCTCCGCGCTGCCGCGCGCCCTCCCCCACGCTGTGCTTGGCCTTCCCCAAACCCTTCGGACGCGGGATGAGACTCGGGGTTCTTGCCGCCGGCTCCGCCCGCACGGTTGGCCCTGCGGGCCTGTGCGGGCTGAACCCGGTGTCTGGGGGTGACCGCCCCTTCGGGGCTGACAGCGGAGCGTCGCGCAAAGCGCGACGAGGAGGGTTTCAGACGCAAGCGAGACGAGACCCTCGCGTGGCCACCCTGCGCCCCCCATCACCTTCCGTGCGCGCAGCGCACGCGCCTTCGTGAGCCCCCGAATGGGGGCGGTCACTGCCAGACACCGGGTTCAGCCCGCACAGGCCCGCAGGGCCGACCGTGCGGGCGGAGCCGGCGGCAAGAACCCCGAGTCTCATCCCGCGTCCGAAGGGTTTGGGGAAGGCCAAGCACAGCGTGGGGGAGGGCGCGCGGCAGCGCGGAGGGGGCCAACGCGCGCGTCCCGAGATGGGGCGCGGCGCCCGCGCGGGGCGTACATCCGTTCGCCCGCGACGCGCGTATCCGCCCCACCAGCCCGGCGGTAGCACGCATGTTGGATTCGTGCACCGGCTCGTGTTACGCACGGAGATCTCGTGTCACGTCGACTCTTGCTTGCGCCGCTCTTCACGCTGCTCGCCCTGTCGAGGGAGGTGCGGGCGCACGAGCCCGAGGGGGCCACGGTGCGGGGCACGGGTCCGGCGCGGGCGGCGTCGGAGTTCAACCTCGACATCGGTGAGCTGCGCGCGGTGCCCCGGGGCAGCGCCGCGGAGTTCCTCTCCCTCGCGCCGGGCTTCTTCCTCTCGCAGCACGGGGGCGACGGCAAGGCCAACCAGATCTTCCTCCGCGGCTTCGACGCGCAGCACGGGCAGGACGTGGAGTTCACCGTCGGCGGTATGCCCTCCAACGATGTCTCGAACGTGCACGGCCAGGGCTACGCCGACCTCAACTGGGTGATCCCCGAGGTGGTCGATCGCCTGCGCGTGCTCGAGGGCCCCTACGACCCCCGGCAGGGGGACTTCGCCGTGGCCGGCAGCGCCCGGCTGGACCTCGGCGTCGAGGAGCGGGGCGTGCTCCTGCGCGGGCAGTACGGGATGTTCGGCGCCGCCCGCGCCCTCGCGCTCTTCGCGCCTCGGGGAGAGCGCCGCGAGACCTTCGTCGCCGGGGAGCTCGCGCGCAGCGATGGCTTCGGCCAGAACCGCGCGTCGTCGCGCGCCGCGGTGAACGGGCAGTACGTTCGTTCGCTCTCGAACAATGCCACCCTGCGGGTGCTCGCGCAGTCCTACGTCGCGCGCTTCGACAGCGCCGGGGTGGTGCGCGAGAGCGACGTCGACCGGGGCTTCGTGGCCTTCGACGGCACCTACGACACCCTCCAGGGCGGCGCGGCGTCGCGCCACGGGATCCTCGTGGAGCTCAACGTGCCCGACGGCACCGCGCGCACCACCGTGAGCGCCTACGGCTTCCTCCGCGAGTTCCTCGTGCGCGAGAACTTCACGGGCTTCGCACAAGACGCGCGGGGCGATCGGTACACCCAGTCCTACGACGCGGGGGTGCTCGGCCTCGGCGCGAGCCACCGCCGGCACTTTCACGTCGGCGGCCTCGCGCACACCTGGGAGCTCGGGGTGTCGGCGCGCCACGACCGCACCACGCAGGCCATGACCCGCCACGACACGGTGAGCGACGCGCCCCGGCAGGCCACCGTCGACGCCGACGTCAACGCCACCGACATCGGACTCTGGGCGGACCTCAACCTCCGCCTCACCCGGCGCCTCTCGCTGCGCGGAGGCATCCGCGCCGAGGCCCTCGCCTACGCCATCGACGACCGCACCACCCGCACCGTCTCGCGCACCATGGAGGTCCCCCGCGGGCGCCGCGAGGCCCAGGGCTTCAGCGTGAACCCCCGGGTCACCGCGGAGTACGAGTTCAACCGCGCGTGGAGCGTGCTCGGGTCCTTCGGGCAGGGCTTTCGCTCGCCGCAGGCGCTCTCCCTCGGCGACGGCGAGAGCGCGCCCTTCGCCACCGTGCTCGCGGGCGACCTCGGCGTGCGGCTGCGCGACCGCGTGGTGCAGGCCACCCTCGCGGGCTTCGTCACCCACGTCGACCGCGACCTGATCTTCGTGCCCGAGCTCGGCACCAACGTGACCCTCGACGCGAGCGCGGCCACCACCCGCGCGGGCGTCGCGGCCACCGTGCGCGTCACCCCCACCCGGGGGGTGGTGCTGAGCGCCAGCGGCACGTGGTCCCGCGCGACCTTCGACGCCACGGGCAACCTCGTGCCCTACGTCCCGCCCATCGTGCTGCGCGCCGACTTTGCGGTGGTGCGCGACGTCGGGCGCATCGCCGACCGCCCGGTGCAGCTCAGCGCGGGACTCGGCGCGACCTTTCTCGGCGACCGCCCGCTGCCCTTCAGCGAGTCGTCTCCGCCCGTGTTCGTGATGGACGCGGGGCTGAGCGCCCGCTACGGCTTCGTCGAGCTCGGGGTGGGCGTGCGCAACCTCACCGACGCGCGCTGGCGCGATGGGGTCTTCAACTACGTCTCCGCGTTCGACCCGAGCATGGCCGTGAGCCGCGTGCCCGCGCAGCACTACAGCGCCGGGCGACCGCTCACCGTGCTCACCACCCTGAGCCTTCTGCTGTGAGGTCCCTCATGCGCCCTCGATTCGCGCTCGTCGCGCTGCTCTTTCTGGGATGTGGAGATGACACCACGGGGCGCACCCGCGTGCGGTTCGACGTGCGTGCGCGCGGCGTCGACACCACCTTCACCACCTCCCGCGGATGGGCCGTGCGGGTCACCGAGGCGCGGGTCTCGCTGGGCCCGCTGCGGTGGTACGAGGGCCCGCCGATCTTCGCGCTGCGCTGGTGGGAGCGGGCCCTGGGCGTCTCGGTGGCGCACGCGCACCCGGGGCACTACGTGCCCGGCGCGGCCCTCGCCGACATGCTCTCGCCGCGGGTGGTGGACCTCACCGCGGGCGCCGTCGTGCTGAGCGCCGCCGACGGGGTCACCGGGCCCGCGCAGTCGGCGCACATGGAGCTTCAGCCTCCCCCCGCGGGCGGCGACACCGCCACCGTGTTCGTGCGCGGCGAGGCCACCCTCGCATCGCAGCGGGTGCGCTTTCGCGGGGCCCTCGCGCTCACGCTGAACCTCGAGGGCGTGACCGCCACGGGCAACATCGACCGCACCCCGTGGGAGCTGCAGGTCTCCGTGGGGCGCTGGGTCGACCGCGTGGACTTCGCCGCCCTCACCCCGAGCGCGCCCGACGCGGAGGTGGAATTCGCCGCCGACTCGCAGGCCGCCAACGCCCTCTTCCGCGCAGCGACCAACGTCGGGTCGTACCGCGTCGTGAAGCTCAACACCGTCGACGGAGGGACATCACCATGAAGAAGTACATCGCATTGGGCGCGCTGCTCGCAGGTTGCGGCGGCGACGCGGCCGTGGGCACCGGCACCGTGAACGTCTCGGTCTGGGGCGAGCCGTTCATCGAGAGCACCGCGGGCATCGGGCCCGCCATGGGCATGGAGCCGGGATTCGTCGACGGGTGGACCGTGCGGTTCACGAAGTTCCTTGTGAGCGTCGGGCAGGTGAGCGTGAACGCCACCGGCGGCACCGCGAGCACCCTGCCGGCGCTGCGCGTGTACAACCTCCACGGCACCAACGGCCCCGTGCGCCTGGGCTCGCTCCCCAACGTGCCCGCGCGCCGGCAGGACCAGGTGTCGTTCCGCATCGCGCCGCCCACCGCCGACAGCACCGCGGGGAACAGCGGCGCCACGGCCGGCGACATCACCGCGATGCGCGACGGTCGCTTCTCCCTGTGGGTCGAGGGCACGGCGACGAAGCCCGGCCGCGCCACGCCCAT
>JBILLI010000923.1:0-2885 GCA_044376155.1 Polyangiales bacterium | reverse complement strand
CGGCCCGTCATGGATCAGCAGCCGCGCGCGGACCTCCGGGGGCGCCGCGATCAGGGCGCGTACGATGGGCACCGCCGGGTCGTCGGGGTCCTCGCAGCCGAAGAGGATCTCGTGGTCGGGATGGTCCTGCACGAAGAAGCTCTCGAGGTTCTCGGCGAGGCTCGGGTCGGCGCCCGCGAGGGGCTTGAGCACCGTCACGGGCGGCGCCGGGACGTCGGCGACAGGCGCGCGGAGCACGTCGCGCAGGGCCGCGAGGCCGAGCGCGATCCACGCGGTGGTGAGGCCCGCCGAGGCGAGGGCGAGGCGCAGGGTGGCGTCGTTCATGTCGGCTCCCCGGTGGGGCGAAAGACCCATGACCACAGCGGCAGCGAGACCGCGAAATCGACCAGCGAGGTGACGGGCACCCGCACCAGCGCGGGCGAGAGGTGCGACGCGCTCGACGCGAGCTCGGTGAGCGCGACGTTCGCCATGAACGAGATTGCTTCGACGGCCGCGAAGCCCATCACCTGCGGCCACCATCGCCCGCCGCGCGCGCGAAGGGTGACGGCGCGGCTCCCCACGAATTGCACGGTGACGCCCGCGGCCAACGCGAGCGGACTCGCGGCGCGCAGCGGGAGGTGCGCGGCGTGGAGGAAGAGCGTGAGCAGCGCGAGGTCCACCGCCGTGGCCGCGAGGCCCACCGCGGCGCCGCGCGAGAGGATGCGGCAGGGCGAGGTCGCGACGGAGGTGGGCATCGCCACGCGACGAAGCGAGCGGCGTGCCGTACCGCGAACCCCGAGGCGCCGTGCGTGAACCCATGGCGACCGCGGTGGTCACGGCCTTGCGCGCTGGCCACGGCGGTGGCCGCGTCGCGCGCGATGCCGCTCTCCGCGCAGGGTCACCTCGATCCCACCACCGACGAGAACCACTCGCCCTCCCGCGCGGTGATCAACGCACCGGGTGCGAGCCAGTCGGGCCCCGGCTGCGACCGATACACGTTCGCGCCCCGTCCCAGCAGGGTCACGTCGGCGCGGCCGTCGCCGTCGTGATCACCGACCGCCACCTGGCCGGACGCGTAGTGCGCAGCGCTCACCTCGCTGCGCGTCATCGACCCACGCGGCGCAGCGTCCGGGCCCGTCGGGCCGCCGTCGAAGCGCCGCAGCCAGTGGTTCCCGAGCGTCGAGGAGTACGCGGTCGCGAGCAGGTCGGCGAAGCCGTCGCCGTTGAGGTCACCGACGACGAGATCTCCTGCGAAATAGCCGTCACGAGACGGCGGCACCCCATCGGTCAAGGAGACCATGGGCGCGCCAGGGACCAGCGCCCGAGGGCCTCCCGGGTAGATCCGCACCACGCCCGCGCGCTCTCCCTCGCCCGTCCCACCGCGTGATGCGACCGCGAGGTCGGCGTACCCGTCACCGTTGACGTCACCCGCGCCGAGCGTCACGGCGAAGCCGGCGACGCCGGGCTCCCACGTCGTCACGCGGTCCTGGTCAATCCCGGTCGACGCGCCGTAGGCGACGGTGACCTCACCGCTCCACCCCGACGAGTTGCCCCACGCGGCCACCGCGATGTCGGACCGGCCGTCTCCGTTGAAGTCCGCCGACGCGACGCTCCACCCGAAGCGCGACGATCGATACCGCCCTGAGAGCGTTGCTGCAGGCGTCGCGCCCAGGCCCGACGCGCTCCCCAGAAAGACGTACGCGCGACCCACCGCCGCCGCGCAGGGCGCGCCGATGACGACGTCACCGTAGCCGTCACCGTTGACGTCACCCGCGCTCGCCATCGAGAGCCGCACCTCGCCCAGGCACCCGGGGGACTCCACGGGGAGCGTCGCGCGTCGCGAGGGGTCCACGCCCGCGGCGCCGCCGCGGTGGACGTTCACCGGAAAGGACAGATCGGCCGGGGTCCCGGTGAAGCCCTCTTGCACGAGCAGGTCGCCGTAGCCGTCGCCGTCGATGTCGCCCGCGTTGGCGATGGCGGCGCCGTAGTCCCGTCCACGGCTCGACAGCTCGGTCGTGGCCTCCCGGCGAATGCCGGTCTCCGCGCCGTGGTGCACGACGACGCGGTGCGCGTCGCCCGTGGTGGCCGCCGCGAGGTCGGCGAGGCCATCACCATTGAGATCCAGGGTCGTCCCCCAACTCGTGTCGATCGGCGTCGAGCGCGGACCGACGAAGAACGCCCACGTGGCGCTCGGAGCGTCGTGGACCCGCTCGCCACGCTGCGCGACGAGGCGCCAGAAGTGGGCGCCAGGCGCGAGGTCGACGGGTGGGCGGACGCGGTCTCCGCGCACGTCGAGGGCGTGCTCGACGAGGGCGCAGGCGCGATCGCGGCAGATCTCGACGCGGGTCCGGTCGCTGCCCGCGCCGGGCACCCAACGCAGCGTCGGTCGGCGCGAGGTCACGGCCGCGGTGGACAGCGGCGCGAGCGGCCGCGGCGGACCAAGCGGGAGGTCCGCGCTCGGGGGCGGCGTGACCACGTCTGGGGTCGTGACGGCCGACGCATCGCGGACCGTGGGCGTCGAGGCGTCGCTCTCCGCAGGGGCGAGGGTGACGGACGCGCCGCACCCGGGGAGCGCCAGGAGCGCAAGGATCGGAAGGAGGTGCGAAGGGCGCGACATGACGGCGGAGTGGCCGGGGCGTGGGAGATCCGTCGTGAGATCGTCGGTGCGTCGCCCCGCGCGAAAACTTGCTCGGGTTCCGCGCGCCGAGTGACCCCCTCCAGTTGCCCGGGGTGGGCCGCGGATCCCGCGCACCGAGCGCGACGGCGAACCACGGAACTCTCACGAGGGCCCCGACGTCACCTTGAAACCCACGGGATGCGCAACCAGCCTCGCGTAGCGTTGCGCTTTCGCTGTAGTTCGTAGGGCTTGGAGCTCCTGCACCAGGGAGGGATCCTCAGGGTTGCGA
>JBILLI010000922.1:0-2886 GCA_044376155.1 Polyangiales bacterium | reverse complement strand
TCGGGGCGCCCGCGTTGCTCGCGGCGCGAGCGCGAGGGCGGGAGGGCGCGCGCGGTGGAGATCACCCGCACGCGTCCCTGCATCGCCGAGAGCACGTGAAAGAGCGGCCCGTGCAGGTGCGGCGGCAGGGCGTCGACGCGGGCGAGCAGCACCGATCCGCCCAGCGCGGCGCGAATCGCGGGGCCCGCCGAGGGGCCGGGCGCGAGCAGCTCGGCCTCCAGCCGCGCGGCGTCGCGGGCGCAGTCGATGGTGACCATGGGCGCCCCGGCGCGCTCGGAGAACCCGTGGATGGACTGCGCCACGAGGCGCTTTCCGGTGGACGCCTCGCCGTGCACCATCACCGGCGCGTCGCTCGCGGCGGCGCGGCGGCACGCGCGGAGCACCGACGCCATGGCCGGGCCCCCCGCGGCGATGCCCGCCAGCGCGTCGCGCGCGGCGATGGCCTCTTGCAGCGCGCGGACCTTGCGCTGCAAGGACTTACGCTCCCGCACGCGGTTGGCGAGGGAGATCATAAGCGCGGGCTCCAGGGGCTTCAGGGCGACGTCGTAGACGCCGCGGCGCAGGGCCACGGCGACGGTCTCGGGCGCGACGAAGGGCGCGGTGACCACCAGCGCGACGTTGTGCTCGCGGCACTGCGGCAGCACCCGGGCGCCGTCTTCGCCCACGATGCGGGCGTCGCCGAGGCAGAGGTCATACGCGGACCAATCGACGTCGTGCGCGTGGTTCGACGCGCTCACCCGGTCGCCGCCCGAGCCCAGGAACGACGAGACCGAGAGCCGCGTCGGGGTGTCTTCTTCCAGAACGAGGATGCGCAGTCGGTCACTCACGGCGGGTTGCTCTCTCCTTGCGTGACGCGGGCCGCGCCACCGGTGCGCGGCGGCCGATCGCGGCGACGCGCGGAGTGCAAGAACGGCCACGCCGCGCTGACTTGAGCCGCTGCCCCCGTCGTCCGCGCGAGTCACGCGATGGCTTGTGCCTGCGCGTGGGGTTGTCTACACCGCTTCCGCGCGACCCATCTCGACCACACCGCCGAAGGCATGATGATGACGCCCCCCGCCCCCGGACGGCTCCGACGGCTCTCCTTCCTCGACCGCTACCTCACCCTGTGGATCTTCCTCGCCATGGCCCTGGGGGTGACCCTGGGCTTCGTGGCGCCGGGCTTCACCCGCGCGCTCAACGCGATGAGCGTGGGGACCACCTCGGTGCCCATCGCCGTGGGGCTCATCGTGATGATGTATCCCCCGCTCGCGAAGGTCCGCTACGAGGACCTCGGGAAGGTGTTCCGCAACCGCAGGGTGCTCACGCTCTCGCTGGTGCAGAACTGGGTCGTCGGGCCGCTGTTGATGTTCGGCCTCGCGGCGGTCTTCTTGCGTGACAAGCCCGAGTACATGCTCGGGCTGATCCTCATCGGCCTCGCGCGCTGCATCGCGATGGTGATCGTGTGGAACGACCTCGCGAAGGGCGACACCGAGTACTGCGCGGGCCTCGTGGCCTTCAACTCGATCTTTCAGGTGCTGTTCTTTCCCCTCTACGCGTGGCTCTTCGCGAAGGTGCTCCCGGCGTGGCTGGGGCTGCCCACGGCGGCGGTGAACATCTCCATGGGCGAGATCGCGCAGAGCGTCGCGGTGTACCTCGGCGTGCCCTTCGCGGCGGGATACCTCTCCCGCCGGGTGCTGGTGAAGGCCCGCGGCATCGAGTGGTTTCAGACGCGCTTCATCCCGCGCGTGAGCCCCCTCACCCTGGTCGCGCTGCTGTTCACCATCGTGGTGATGTTCTCGCTCAAGGGCGAGACCATCGTGCATCTCCCCCTCGACGTGCTGCGCATCGCGGCGCCGCTGCTGATCTACTTCCTGGTGATGTTCGGGCTCTCGTTCGTCATGAGCCGCCGCGTCGGCGCGACCTACGAGCAGACCGCGACGCTCTCGTTCACCGCGGCGTCGAACAACTTCGAGCTCGCCATCGCCGTCGCCATCGCCAGCTTCGGCATCCGCAGCGGCGCGGCCTTCGCCGCGGTCATCGGCCCGCTGGTGGAGGTGCCCGTGCTCATCGGCCTGGTGAACGTCTCCCTGTGGGCGAAGCGTCGGTACTTCCCCGCCCCCTCGGCCTGATCCCCCTCCGCGGAGCGCCCCCCAATGCCCGGACTGCAGTTTCACAGCGTGCTCTTTCTCTGCGTCGCGAACTCCGCGCGCTCCCAGATGGCCGAGGGCCTCGCGCGCAGGCTCTTCGGCGACGCGGTGCGGGTGCAGTCCGCGGGCTCGGCGCCGTCGCGGGTGAACCCCGACGGGGTGCGGGCGATGGCCGAAGTCGGGATCGACCTCAGCGCCCATCGCTCGAAGTCCGTCGACACCATCGACCCCGACTCGGTGGACCTCGTGATCACCCTCTGCGCCGAGGAGGTGTGCCCGGTGTTCCTCTCGCGCGCCCCACGGATGCACTGGCCCCTCACCGACCCCGACCGCAAGGACCCGTCGCTCTCCGACGACGAACGCCTGCGGCACTTTCGCGTGGCCCGCGACCAGCTCTCGGCCCGCCTCGCGGTGCTCGCGGCGCTCCGCGAGGTGCCCGAAGGCCCTGCGCCGCAGGAGTTTCACGCGAGCATTCGGGTGCCCGACCTCGCCGCCGCGGCGCGCTTCTACGCCTGGCTCCTGGGCGTCGCGCCGAAGGAGTGGACCCACCGCTACGTGACCTTCGTGAGCGAGGCGCTGCGCACGAACTTCGTGATCCTCGTCGACGACGGGATCGCCCTGCACCACGACACGCTCTACCACCTGGGCATCGACGTGGGCGATCGCGCGGCGGTGATCGCCGCACAGGGCCGCGCCGAGGCCGCGGGCTGGGAGATTCACAAGCCCGCCCGCACCACCTGGCGGGGCACCCCCCTGCACG
>JBILLI010000921.1:0-2887 GCA_044376155.1 Polyangiales bacterium | reverse complement strand
GCGCAGCCTGCACGTGGTCTACATCAACACCAGCCTGCGCACGAAGGCGCGCTCGCACGCGCGGGTGCCGACGATCACCTGCACCTCGTCGAACGTGGTGCAGACCGTGCTCGCGGCCTTCGCGGCGGTGCCCGACGCGCACGTGTGGTTCGGCCCCGACACGTACATGGGCGCGAACCTCGGGCGGCTCTTCGACACCCTCGCGACCTTCGACGACGACGCCATTCGCGCGCTGCACCCCGCCCACGACCGCGCGACGGTGAAGGCCCTGCGGGCGCGCTTCGACTGGTTCCGCCAGGGGAACTGCGTGGTGCACCACATGTTCGGCGCCGACGTGGTGCGGCGCGTGCGCGCCGAGGAGCCCGACGCGCTGATCACCGCGCACCTCGAGGTCCCCGGCGAGATGTTCGAGCTCGCCCTCGAGGCCCGCGCGCAGGACCGCGGCGCCGTGGGCTCGACCTCGGACATTCTCAAATTCGTGTCGCGCAAGGTGAAGGCCGCGGTGGCCGAGGGGGGCCATCGCGCGGTGCGCTTCGTGCTCGGCACCGAGGCGGGGATGGTGACCTCCATCGTGCGCGACGTGCAGCGCACGCTGCGCGAGCACCCGGGCTCGGGGGTCGCGGTGGAGGTGGTGTTCCCCGTGGCGAGCGAGGCCATCGCGGCGACGGGGGAGGGGGACCTTGCGGTGGTCCCGGGGTCGAGCGGGGGCGAGGGGTGCAGCACCGCGGGGGGCTGCGCGACGTGCCCGTACATGAAGATGAACTCCCTCGACGCGCTGATGGACCTCGCGAAGCGCGTGGGCGTGCTCGACGACGACGCCCTCGCGGGCTTTCACCCCGCGGTGATCGCCGAGCGCGTCGACGGGCGCGCGGCGGCCGACGTGGCCGCGGAGCCCATCCTGCACATGCGGCACTTTCAGCAGACCGGCGCGCTGCCCGAGGCGCTGCTGAATGACATCCGCACGCGCAACGCGGCGACGAACGAGCCGCGGGCCTGAGGTGGGAACGGGCGTGCGAGCACGGCGCGACAACCTCCGCGTGAGCGCTGCGCGCTGCGCCCTGATGCTCGCGCTCGTCTCCGGCTGCGGCGCCCGCACCAGTCTCCTTGTCCAACGCGAGGCGCCCACCACCGACGTGCCCGTGATCGACGTGCCAGTGATCGATGCGCCCGATGTGCCCGCGTTCGACGTGTCCGATGCGCCCGTGATCGACGCGCCCGATGTGCCCGTGATCGATGCGTCCGACGTGCGCGACCCCGGCTGCCTCGTGGACCCTGCGCGCTGCGACGACCGCGACCGCTGCACCGTCGACGCCTGCCTCGCCGATGGGACGTGCGGGCACACGCCCCTCCGCTGCGACGACGGTGACGCCTGCACCGACGACCGCTGCGCGCCCGACCGAGGGTGCTTCGTCACGCCCACGGACTGCGACGATCGCAACCTCTGCACCACCGACCGCTGCGACCGCGTCGCGGGGTGTCTGCGCGACCCCATCGTGTGCGAAGACCGCGACCCCTGCACCGCGAATCGCTGCGAGCCCGCGCGGGGATGTGTCTTTCCCGCCACCGACTGCGGCGGCTGCGCCGACGGGCAGCGGGATGCGTTTCGCGACCGCGGGACCCATCCCGCCATCGCGGGCTGCGCGGGGGGATTCTCCAACCCGGGGCTCTCGCGCGAGTCGTCCCCGACGTGCGCGCGGGGCGCGGGCGACGACGGACCCAACCCCACCGGCCGCGGGTGCAGCGCCACCGACCTCTGCGCGCCGGGGTGGCACGTCTGCCGCTCCGCGCAGGACGTCTCCGCGCACTCCCCCGACGGATGCGCCGGGGCGCGCGACGCCGACGCCTCGACCTTCTACGCGACGCGGCAGACCGGTCCGGGGTGTGGCCACTGCGCCACCGGCACCGACCCCACCTGCGGCGCGGGCGATTGCCGCACGGGCTGCGCCCAGACGCCCGTCACGAGCAACGACATCTTCGGCTGCGGCTCGCTGGGGGACGCGCCCCAACCGTCGTCGTGTGGTCCGCTGGATCGCTTCAGCCAGAACCTCTGCTCGGCCCTGCGCGCGCCGTGGCGCTGCGACGGAGACCCCGAAGGGCTGCGCGAGAGCGACCTCGTGGTGAAGCCCGGCGCCGAGGCGGGCGGCGTGCTCTGCTGCCTCGACTGACCGCTCAGCCGAGCTCCTTCTCGTGGATCCACGCCGCGTGTCGCACCACGCGCTTCGTGCGGGACCACGCCTCCAGCATCGCGGGCGCGACCTCGTGGAGCTTCGCCATCTCCTCGGCCGTGCCCGTGTCGGCCACGAGCTCGAGGCGGTGCCCGTTGGGGTCGAAGAAATAGATCGACTGAAAGATGTGGTGGTCGGTGGGGCCGACCACGTCGATGCCCTTCTCCTGCAAGCGGTTGTGCACCGCGAGGAGCGTGGGCACGTCCTTCACCTTGAACGCGATGTGCTGCACCCACGCCGGGGTGTTGGGGTCGCGGCCCATGGGGGGCTGCGTCGGCAGCTCGAAGAACGCCAGCACGTTGCCCATGCCCGCGTCGAGGAACACGTGCATGTACGGGTCGTCGGCCTTCGTCGAGGGCACGCGGTCTTCGGAGATCGCGAGCACGAAGCCCATGTCGAGGGTGTCGCGGTAGAAGGCCACGGTCTCGCGGGCGTCGTTGCAGCGGTACGCGACGTGGTGGATGCGCTCGATGACCATTGGGGTGCCGCGAGATGCGAGGGGCGCGCCAGACGCTGCGATCGTCCGTCGCCCGCTCTGCGCTCCCTCTGCGGCAACGCGGGCACCGTGCGGGGGACATCTCTGACATTCGCTTGTCCCTTCGGCGAAATCGCGGGGTGTGGCCCCCTTCCCCCTCCCTTCCCCCGCCTCGGGGGAAGGGAGG
>JBILLI010000920.1:0-2890 GCA_044376155.1 Polyangiales bacterium | reverse complement strand
CGATGAGGACCTCGGGTTCTTCTTCGACCCGCACCACGCCCCGCTGGCGGCCACCGCGCGGGCGCTGGCGAACACCTGGGAAGACGGCGCGCCCCACGACGCCGCGGTCATCGCCGAGACCCTCGCGAAACGCGGGCTGTTGAGCGCGTGTGTGCCGCGGTCGTACGGCGGGCTGGGCGACGTCGCGGGCGAGGGGCTCGACGTGCGCGCGCTGTGCCTCGTGCGCGAGGCGCTGGCGTGGAGCGACGGGCTCGCCGACACGGTGTTCGCGATGCAGGGCCTCGGGAGCTACCCCGTGACCCTCGCGGGTACCGACGTGCAGAAGTCCCGGTGGCTCCCGGGCGTGCGCGCGGGGCACTGCCTCGCGGCCTTCGCGATCACCGAAGAAGACGCCGGGAGCGACGTGGCGGCGATGACCACCACGGCGCGTCGCGACGGCGACGACTGGGTGCTCGATGGGCGCAAGACCTACATTTCCAACGCGGGGGTGGCCGGGCTCTACGTGGTCTTCGCGAACGCGGATCCGCCCCGCGGGCGCAAGGGCATCACCGCGTTCATCGTGTCGCCCGAGGACCCGGGCTTCGTCTTCGAGGGCGCGCTCCCGGTGATGGCCGATCACCCGCTGGGCACGATCCGCTTCGAGGGCTGTCGGCTGCCCGCGGACCGTCTGCTCGGCGCGGTGGGCGAAGGCTTTCGCATCGCGATGGGCACGCTCGACGTGTTTCGTTCCACGGTGGGCGCGGCGGCGCTGGGCATGGCGCGGCGCGCGCTCGACGAGGCGCTGCACCGCACGGCCACGCGGCGGCAGTTCGGCAAGGCGCTGGCGGAGTTCCAGACCGTGCAGGGCTACCTCGCGGACATGGCCACCGAGCTCGACGCCGCGCGCCTGCTGGTCTACCGCGCGGCCCACGCGAAGGACCGGGGCACCCCGCGGGTCTCGCTGGAGGCGAGCATGGGCAAGATGTTCGCGACCGAGGCCGCGCAGCGGATCATCGACCGCGCGCTGCAGCTCCACGGCGGGGCGGGCGTGCTGCGCGGGAGCGTGGTGGAGCGCTTGTACCGCGAGGTCCGCGCGCTGCGGATCTACGAGGGCACGACGGAGATCCAGCGGCTGGTGATCGCGTCGCAGCTGCGGGGGTGAGGGCGGGCGGTCGCGCGGCGCCCCTGCGAGAACGCCGCGCTCGACCGCGAGGGCTCAGGGCTCCGGGGTCATGGGGCCGAGGCCGCCGTACATCTCTCGCTGCGCGGGGGTGAGCCGACGCGCGCGCGCGATCTCGCCGAGCACGCGCGCGCCCTCGGTGGCGGTGCGGGTGTAGGGCGAGCGCGTGCGGTCGACGCGGTACAGCCCGAAGCGCGGGCCGTAGCCGAAGGACCACTCGAAGTTGTCCATGAGGCTCCAGTGGAAGTACCCGCGCACGTCGACGCCCGCGCGTCGGGCGCGCTCGATCTGTTCGAGGGAGCGCACGATGTGCTCGGCGCGTCGGCGTCCCACCTCGGTGGCGATGCCGCTCTCGGAGACGGTGAGCGGCAGGCCCGGGTAGCGCCGCGAGAAATCGGCGAGCACGTTGAAGAGCCCCGGCGCGTAGAACTCGTAGCGCATGGTGGGGATCCAGTGCGTCGGGTCGGCCGCCGGGAGGCACGCGCCGCCGATGCGAAATCCCGCGAAGCACACGTTCGCGTTCACCCGCGGGATGAGCGGGATGTCGGCCGACACCCCCGCGCGGAAGTAGTACTGCAGCCCGAGCCAGTCGAGGCGTCGCGCCCACTCCGGGTGGGGCTCCTCGGCGGTGCCGTCGAGGCCCGGGTCGAAGGTGCCGTCGCGCACGGAGTTCACGAAGAGGTAGTTGTAGGCGTACTTCAGGCGGTCTCGCGCGGCGATGTCGGCGGGGTTGTCGCTCGGGAGGTTGCCGCGCGCGGGGACCCAGTCGGCGACGGAGAGCGTGGCGCCCACCGCCGCGGCGACGCCGTCGCCGTCGGCGTCGACGGTGTCGTTGGCCTTGATGGCGTCGTAGATCGCCGCGTGGGCCGCGAAGAAGTTCCGCAGCGCGATGGCGAAGCGGTCCACCTGTGCCATGAGGATGAGGTTGCGCCCCGGCGGGAACTCGCTGACCCCGTAGCTGGCGATGAGGTAGTTCACCGGCTCGTTGAGGGTGCCCCACTCGTCGACGCGATCGCCGTAGCGCCGCGCCAGCAGGGCGGCGTGCTGCCGGAGCTCTTCGATGATCAGCCGCCCTCCCTCCTCGGAGTCCCAGCCGCACAGGTCGGTGTCGCTGGGCGTGCACGCGCCGGGCGCGCGGCGCAGGTCGTCAAGCCACAGGGGCGAGGAGAAGTGGAACACCGTGAGGTTCGGGCGAACGCCGAGGGTGCGCAGCCGATCGAGGACGCGGCTGTAGTGGGCGAGGGCCTCCTCGTCGATCTGGTTGCGCCGCGGCTCGACGCGGCCCCACTCCACGCTGAAGCGATAGACATCGAGGTTCAGCTCTCGCACCAGCGCGAGGTCCTGCTCCGCGAGGGTGTAGCCCTGCACCGCGTCGCCGAGGGGATCGACCCCGCGGCCGAGCCCCGCGTCGCGACGCTCGGACCACAGACGCCAGTCGATGTTGTCGTTGCGGTCCTCGATCTGCGTGGCAGCCGTGGCCACGCCGAAGGTGAAGCTCCCGACGCCCGCGTCGCCCACCCGCGGCCCCTGCGCGGGGAAGACCACCTCGCCGGGCGGCAGCAGCGAGGCTGGGTCGAAGGTGGGCGCGTCGGCGGCGGCGATGTCGCTTGTGGCGTCAACGACGTCGGACGAAGGCAGGTCGGCGGCGATGTCGTTCGCGGCGTCGGCCGGGGGGGCGCTGCGCTCGCACGCCGCCGTCGCGAGCGCGCCGAGCAGGGCGAGGGTGAGGGA
>JBILLI010000919.1:0-2891 GCA_044376155.1 Polyangiales bacterium | reverse complement strand
GAAGAGCTCGAATTCATGCTGCATCCACTGATCCAGATCCATCGCCCAGGCGGAGAAATGACCCATGGCGTGGAACCTGTTCGCATCGCCACCGTGCTCGTAGAAGTAGACCGTCGGGTCCGGGCCATCGGCGCAACTGATCCACCACCATTGATAGCCGCCATTGGCGAGGAGGACGATGGCATCGGATGGAAGCTCATCCTCGAAGGCGATGCCCGGAAAGCTCGTGGTCTTGCGCCACCGCTGATGAAGATCGCGGGTCGACGAGAGGATGCCGGGGAAAGAGCACTCCGAAACCGGGTGAAACCACGCCATCTTCCGCCCCTTGGAGAGAAGATGCGCGCGCACGGATTCTGGTATGTGGCCCCCGTTCAACGCGGCTTCCAAGGAGAGGAGGTCGGCGGGGCGACATCCGCGGATTTCACGGGGATCAAAGAATGGGACGGCGGGGTTCATTGCTGAAAATTCCTTGAGGGATAAGACAACCACCGCCTCGCGCGGATCAAGCCCCCTCCCCGCCCGCCCGCGTCCCCCGCGGATGAGATCTCCGCGGCCCGCCACGACGTCGCTGCCGCCAACACGCGCGGCCGCGTTCATCGCGGTCCTCCACGACGTCACGCGCTGAAATTCTCCCGGCCACGGCCCGCGCGGCCCACCCTGCCGGCACGCCACGCGACCCACGCGGAGGCTACCCACGCGGCCCGTGCAGTCGCCAATACCTCTGCGTCCCAGGCGGTTACGACACGCGCGGCCTCTCGCATCGCTCGCGCGCAGCCCCGTCGCACGCCGAGATGCAGCGCTGGGGATTCGCTGCGCAGCAGCCGCGACCGCAGCGCGCAGAGCAACGCGGTGAAGGCGCGCAGGGAACGCGACCGACCGGAACGTCGAGAGCCGAGCGGTGGAAGAACGCGAGGGTGGCGGCCGACCAGGACGCGGAGAGGGGCGAGGTGGAGGAGCGCGATGAACGCGGCCGCGTGGAGCGTGTCGACGCGAGGTGGTGGCGGAACGCGAGGGTTGCGGCTGGGAGGAGCGCGCGGAGTGAGGTGGGTGTTGATGAGCCCCACGCGCTTCAGCAGCGTCGCCCAGTCCCACTTCGTCAACGCGATCTGCTGTACGGCCGCGACGCCCGCAGACCCGGGGGCGCGCGTCGAGATCACCGCCCCCGGCGTTGCTGCCAACGGCTCCGCGGCCGACGTAGCGCTCGTCGACGTCACCGCCCGCAGGGTCAGCGCCCGTGACGACGGTGCCGTCGTGAGCGGTCGTCGCACCAGCCGCACGCGCTGCGCGACGCGCACCCTGCGCGGCTCATCGCGCCGGACCGCGTTGCACCTGCCTCTGGACCTCGTCCGAGAGGGTCTCATCGGAGACGTGGAGCGAGGTGAGCTGCGTCCACCATGGCGCGCGTCGCAAAGCATGCCCGCCCGCGTCGGTCATGCCGACCGCACCGAGGTGCAACACGCGAAGGCTCTCCGGCATCGGCGCCCGGGCGAGCGCGAAGACACCGTCGTCTCCCAGGGGGTTGCCCGCCAGGCTCAGCACCTCCAGCGGTGACTGCGCGTGCAGCCCTCGGATCAGCGCGCACGCGCCGTCGGCCCCGATGCCGTTGCCGTCGAGGTCGAGGTGACGAAGCCGCGCCAGCAGCCCGGAGGACAGGGCGGCGAGGCCCTCGTCGCCGAGACCGCATCCCCGCAGGTCGAGCGTCTCCAGCGCGTGCAGCGTGGGCGAACGGCCCAGCGCCGCGGCCCCGGCCGGACCCACGTCGACGGCGCTGAGGTCCAGGCGTACGAGGTGGCGGAGCGCGGCCTGACGCGCGAGCGCGGCGACCCCGTCGGGGGTGAAGCGGTTGTCGTCGAGTCGCAGGTGGCGCAACGCGCGGCCCCATCCGCGACCGAAGAGCCCCGCGACGGCGCGGTCGCCAAGGCGATTGTTGATGAGGTTCAAGAGGCAGAGGCGCGGGAGGTTCTCCGGCGCGCCGAGCACCGCCGCTCCCTCGTCCCCGACGTTGCCCCAGTGAACGATCAACTCGCGCAGGCCCCGCAGCGCCGCACACGACACGAGCCAGCGGATCTCCTCGGGACCCACGCCGCACTCCTCCAGCTCGATCCGCCGCACCAGCGGGAGCCAGGGCCGGTCGCGGTCTTCTTCCCAGAAGCGCCAGCCCCACGCCGGGCTGCACGCCGCGTCGGGCCACTCGTCCTCCATCCGTCGCCTCGCGTACGCCACGAGGTCCGCGCGCAGCGGTCCCGACGGCACGGCGTCGAGCTGCTCTCGAACGGCGGTGAACCAACGGCCCGCGAGAGCCTCCTTCACGCGCGTCGCCGGGTGCTCCACACGTCCTTGATGCAGACCGAGACGCCATCTGCGCAAGCCCCGCGTCGCGTACGTGACGGGCGCGAGGGCGACGTCATGAAGGTGGAGCCTTCGATCTTCGGACGCGAGGCCGAACGGGAGTTCGCCGCTGGCGACCACCCCCGCGGATGAGACCCCCGCGTCCCGTGACGTCGTCGCCCCTCCGCGATCCTCGCGGCCGCGTCCTTCGCGAGCCTCCACGGCGAACCTCTGTGAAATGCTCCCGGCCACCGCCCGCGCGGTCCGTCCTGTCGTCACGCCATGCGGTCCATGCGGCCCATGCGGCCGCGACCCGCGCGGTCCGCGCTGTCGCAGGACGCCTTGCGTCCCAGGCGGTTGCGACACACGCGCCCCATTCGCATGGATCAACCGCAGCCCCGTCGCGCAATGGGACTCCCCACTGCCCAGGCTGCACCTCCATGTTCGGGATGCGCCACCCGCGGCGAGCGAGGGGTGGACGACGCGGTGCTTGCCGCCGGCTCCGCCCGCACGATCGGCCCTTCGGGCCTGTGCGGGCTGAACCCGGTGTCTGGATCGGCATA
>JBILLI010000918.1:0-2892 GCA_044376155.1 Polyangiales bacterium | reverse complement strand
CCGACACGAGGCCGTCTACCGCCTCGTCGAGGACGACCTGCGCGCCCGCCCGATGCTCATTCAGCGCGGCTTCGCGGTGCGGCCCGATGCCTCGGGCGCGCGCCGCTGAGACGCGCCGTCGGGGCGGGTGGCGAGGTGCACGGCGAAGCGGCGGTTGCCGCGCGCGGGGCGCTCGTGGTCGACGCGAAATCCCGCGGCGGCGAGGCGTCGGGCGTAGCGCTCGTGAAAGGCCTCGGCCCACACCGCGAAGACCCCGCCCGGGCGCAGAGACGCGAAGGCCCGCTCACACGCGGCCACGCCGTACAGTGGGTCGCTCGCGGGAGTGTCTCCGTCGGGGCCGACGTAGAGGTCGATGACGATGGCGTCGAGGCGCTGCGGGGCGCGGGCGGTGTCGCGGAGCACGTCTGCGAAATCACCGACCACCACCGTCACGCGCGGGTCATCCACCGCGCGCGCGGTGAGGTCCGCGAGGGGGCCGCGGCACCAGGTCACCACGGTGGGGTTGAGCTCCGCGACGGTCACCTGCGCGCCCGCGGGGAGCGCGTCGAGCAGCGCGCGGAGGGTGTAGCCCATGCCCAGCCCGCCCATGAGCACCCGGGGCTGCGCGAGCGCGCCAAGCCCGCGGGCGCCGAGGGTTCCCAGCGCGGCCTCGGAGCGGACGTTCATGCTGCTCATGAGCACACGGCCATCGATGGTGATGAGAAAGTCCCGCTCGCCGCGGCGCTGCAGGAGCAACGGCCCTTCGGGGGTGTCGACGCGGTCGAGGGAGGTCCAGGGGAGGCCCATGGCGAGGGCATCGCACGGGACGCCGCGGTGGGTCTAGCGCCAGGCGGTGGAGCCGAGGGTGTAGGCCCACACGTTGGTCAGCCCGAGCATGTTGAGGTCCCGCCCGCCGAAGTACAGCAGCACCCCGTTGGGCGCCTCGGCCAGGGACCCGAAGCCCCGCGCGAGGGGCAGCGTGGGGCCGGTGCTCCAGCGCTGCGCGGTGAAGTCGAAGCTCAGCGTCGCGTTGGTGTACCCGGTGGTCGCGAAGCCCCCGACGACGTAGAGGCGCCCGTCGGAGGCGAGGAGCGACCCGCCGCCGCCCAGCGGCGTGGGCATCGCGGCGAGGGCGCTCCACCGGCCTGAGGCGGGGTCGTAGACCTCGCTGGCTGCGGTGGTCGTGTCGCCCGTGATGAGGCCGCCGAAGGCCCAGAGGCGGCCGTCGGGGGTCTGCGCCGACGCGAAGTACCCGCGGCCGGTGTTCATGGGCGCGCCCGCGGAGAACCCCTGCGTGTTGGGGTCGTAGACCTCGACCCGGTTGGTCGAGGAGATGGAGGTGTTGAGCCCGCCGAGGACCCAGATACTGGATCCCACGACCACCGCGGTGGCGCCGTAGCGGGCGACGGGGAGCGTGCCCGCGCGGGTCCACGCGCCGCCGATCGTCGGGAGCACGTACACGCTGGTCGAGGGCGTGAACGTGTTGAAGCCCAGGCCGCCGAAGAGGAACACCCGCCCGTCGCGCGCCAGCACCGCCGCGGGGCCGTTGAGGGGTTCGGGCAGCGTCGGCCCGGCGATCCAGCGGTTGGGCACGGGCTCGTACACGGTCGTGGAGGAGATCGACACGTCGTCGCTCAGGCCGCCGATGACCAGCACGCGGCCGTCGGGGTAGCGCACCACCCCGGCGCCCATGCGCCCCACGGTGAGCTGCGCGGGGGTGACGGGCGTGGCGGCGCAGCTCCCGGCCACGCAGCTGGACCCCGTGGCGCACGGCCGCCCGCACGCGCCGCAGTGGGCGTTGCTGGCGCGGGTGCTGGTCTCGCAGCCGTTGTTGGCGTCGCCGTCGCAGTCGCCGAAGCCCGCCGCGCAGGTGCGCTGGCACGCGCCCGCGACGCACGCGCCGAGGGTGCTCGAGGTGGAGGCGCAGGCGCGCCCGCACGCGCCGCAGTGCGCCGCGCTGGTCTGCAGGTCGGCCTCGCAGCCGTTGTTGGGGTTCTCGTCGCAGTCGGCGCGCCCGCCCCCGCACGCGCGGGAGCGGCACACGCCCGCGGCGCAGTACTCCGTGGTGGCGCAGTCGTTGGTGCCGACGCAGTCGACGCACAGCATCCGCGCGGTGTCGCAGACCTGGTCGAGCGCGCTGCACTCTCGCGATGAGACGCAGGCGCGCGGGGGCGGCAGGCACGCGCCGTCCTGGCAGACGGCTCCCCCGGTGCAGTCGTTCGTGCTCGCACAATCGACGCAGCGCATGAGGGCCGGGTCGCAGACCTGCCCGGGGCAGGTGCGCGAGCTCACGCACGCCGTGGCGGCGACGCAGCGGCCGCCTCCGCACACGCTCCCCTCGGGGCAGTGCGCGTTGGTCACGCACGCGGCGCAGCGCCCCTGCGCGCGGTCGCATCGGGGGGTGGCGCCGCCGCAGGCGCGGTCGCTCATGCACGCCACCGCGGGCGCGTCGGAGGGGGGCGTCACCACGTCGGGGAGCGTCACCGCGGGCACGTCCACGCCCGGCGGCGCGTCGACCGGGGCGACCGTGACGTCGCTCCCCGCGGGGACATCGGCCGGGGCGACCACCACGTCGGCGGTCGCGGCGGGGACGTCGGCGCCGCCGTCGGGGAGGCCCACCGAGACTCGCGCGGCGACGGGGGTGCAGGCGTGGACGAAGAACGCGGAGAGAAGCAAGGAGACGCGCATGGCGGCGGAGGGTCGAACGGCCCACCGAGGGGCGTCAACTCCGTGGGCCGTTCACCGCTGGACGCATCTCTGAACGACCGTCCCTCTCTCTGCGAACGCGCTTGTTCTCAGGGGGCAATCGCGACACGTGGCCCCCTTCCCCACGCCCTTCCCCCGCTTCGGTTCACGTCGGGACACATCTCCGAGAACGGCTTGAATACGAGACGAATTCGCGAGACGTGGCCC
>JBILLI010000917.1:0-2895 GCA_044376155.1 Polyangiales bacterium | reverse complement strand
CCCTGCGACGCGGTCCTTGCGCCGTGCCGCCTCCGCCCCCCGCTCCTGCTCGTGCCCGGCAGTGCCCGCGATGCCACATCTTCTTCGCGCTATGCCCGCCCTGCGCGCGCGCTCGATACTGCTCCACCCACTGCGCGCGTGCTGCCCGGCGCGACGGGCTCCGTCGCGCCGCACGGACCTACCAGCGCACCGCACGAGGACGACGGCTCCATGCCGACCGACAGCGGCGATACCGCGAGCGTCGCGCGCGAAATGTGACGCATCAGTCTTCGACCCATCCCCCGCCCGCCGCGACCGTCGAGACCCACACGCACCCGGCCATGCCGCCGCCGTGCACGGAGGTCCTCGATGCCCAACAACGCCCCGACCGCGACGACCGCGCGCCCCGCGCGACGCCTCTGCCTCTCCCCCCCTTGGTGCCCTCTGAGGCGCCTCGCCAGGACCGCTGCCATCGCTGCGGCCGCATCATCTCGACGCGATGGCACATCGCCTCTCCGACGCGTCACCCACGCCGACCACGGCCGCCGTAACCCGCTGTCTCCCAGAGGGTTCGCGTGATCTCCTCGGAGCAGGAGGCGCAGATCCTCCGCTTCTTCCACGCCGAGGGGTGGCGCGTCGGCACCATCGCCACGCAGCTCGGGGTGCATCACTGCACGGTCCGTCGCGTGCTCGCGCAGCAGGGCGTCACTGCGGCGCGGGTCGCGACGCGTCCGTCCATCGTGGACCCCTACGTCCCGCTCATCGTCGAGACGCTGCAGAAGTTCCCCCGGCTCACCGCCAGCCGCCTCTGCGCCATGGCCCGCCTGCGCGGCTACACCGGCAGCGAGGACCACTTCCGCTGCGTCGTCGCGCGCCACCGACCACGCCCCGCGGCCGAGGCCTTCGCGCGCCTGCGCACGCTCCCCGGTGAGCAGGGGCAGGTCGACTGGGGGCACTTCGGAAAGCTCCCCGGCACCGACCGCGCCCTCATGGCCTTCGTCATGGTGCTGAGCTTCTCGCGCAGGATCTTCCTGCGCTTCTACCCCGACGCCGCGATGCCGATGTTCCTGCGCGGACACGTCGACGCCTTCGCGACCTTCGGCGGCGTGCCGCGCACCCTTCGCTACGACAACCTCAAGAGCGCCGTGCTCGAGCGCGCGGGCGACGCGGTGCGCTTCCACCCCACGCTGCTCGCCCTCTCGGCGCACTACCACTTCGCCCCCTCGCCGTGCCGTCCCTACCGCGGCAACGAGAAGGGCCGCGTGGAGCGCGCGATCCGCTACATCCGCGACAACTTCTTCGCGGCCCGCACCTTCAGCGACCTGGACGATCTCAACGCCCAGGCCGCAGCGTGGAGCGACCAGGAGTCGCGCGTGCGGCGCTGTCCCGAAGACCGCACCCGCACCGTCGCCGAGGTCTTCGACGAGGAGCGCCCGCGCCTGCTCGCGCTGCCCGACGACGCCTTCGCCACCGCGGAGCGCGTCGCGGTGTCCATCGGCAAGACGCCCTACGCGCGCTTCGACCGCAACGACTACTCGGTGCCGCCGGCCTGCGTGCAGCGCGAGCTCGAGGTCGTCGCGACGTTGGAGCAGGTCCGCGTCGTCGAGGGCACGCTCACGCTCGCGACCCACCGCCGCGTGTGGGGCAAGGGCATGCAGGTCGAGGACCCCGCGCACGTCGCGGCACTCCTTGCCGACAAGCGAGAAGCGAGCACGCACCGCGGCACCGACCGGCTGACCCGCGCGGTGCCCGAGACCGAGGCGCTGTTGACCGCGGTCGCCGAGCGCGGCGGCAACCTCGGGAGCAACGTCGCGCGGCTGCTGGTGCTGCTCGATCAGGAGGGGCCCGAGGCGCTCAAGGCGGCGATCGTGGAGGTGATGGCGTCGCGGACACCGCACGCGGGCGCCGTGCGGCAGGTGCTGGAGAGCGCGCGTCGGGCGCGCGGCGCGCCGCCGACGACGGCGGTGGAGCTTCCCGCGAATCCGAGGGTGCGCGAGCTCGTGGTCCGGCCGCACCCGCTCGCGCAGTACGACCAACTGGGCCAACGCAAGGAGACCGGTGATGAGTGAGACCGAGATGAGAACGCGCCTTCGACGACTGGGGCTGCACGGGTTGGAGCGTCGGCTCGACGAGCTCTCGTCGGAGCCGTGGCTGGAGCGAATGGTGTCGCTCGAAGAGGCGGAGCGTCACCGTCGGGGCATGGAGCGCCGTGCCCGCCACGCGCGGCTCGGAGCGTTCAAGCCGCTGGTGGACTTCGAGTGGTCGTGGCCGTCGAAGATCGACCGGGAGCAGTACGAGGAGCTGGTGGGTCTGAGCTTCGTGCGGGAGAACGCGAACGTGGTGCTGGTGGGCCCGAACGGGGTAGGCAAGACGATGCTTGCGAAGAACCTCGCGTGGTCGGCGCTGAGCCAGGGCCACACGGTGTGCTTCACGACGGCGAGCGACATGCTCTCGGACCTCTCCTCGCAAGAGACGGCGTCGTCGCGTGCCCGCCGCCTGCGCCGCTACGTGAGCCCGTAGGTTGTCACCGCTTTCGGGAGTGGACCCGGCGCTGCTCACGAGAATGGACCCAGGGTGACGTCGACACTGCGCGGATGATCCTGGGTCCGCGCTCGCGAGCACGGACCCACCCCCAACTGCCGACCGCGGCGGCCCTTCACTCGCCGGGTGAGCACCAAGCGTCCGTGCGCGATCTGCCGTTGCTGGTTCCTGCCTGATCCTCGCGTCGGTCGTAGGCAGCGCGCCTGTGGCTCCGAGTACTCCGCGGCGCTCCACCGCCGCACCTGCAAGGACTGGCATCGACGCAACGCCGCCCTCACCCACAACCACGCGCGCTTGCGGGCCTCGCGCCAGCTCGTCTCGTCCACGTGGACCACCAGCTGCGACTGCACGTAGGTCCGGGCCTCGGTGGCGGTG
>JBILLI010000209.1:0-10906 GCA_044376155.1 Polyangiales bacterium | reverse complement strand
CGCCCACGCCGCGACCCAGACACCCGGCACGTGGGGCGCCACGAGGCCGCACGCGACCGAGACCACCCCGGCGTTGGCCAGCGCGCGCATCGGCGCGGTCGCCACCGCGACCTCGAACGCGCGGGCGTCGTCCACAGAACTCTGCACGGCCGAGACGCTATCACCCCGAAGCGCCACCGACGCGGCATGGGCGCACGAAAACCCTGGGGATCCGTGAGGCCGGAGCGCGCCCTGACGCATTGACGGCGGCGCGCTGCTTGACTAGAAAACGGCCGCGCCTCACCGCGGGGCGCGCAACCTCCTTTGGCGACGCGCTCGACGCGCCGGAGACACGACCCGAGATGTCGACCTACATCACCACCGACTGCATCAACTGCGGCGCCTGCGAGCCGGAGTGCCCGAACGACGCGATCTCCGAGGGCGACGAGATCTATGTGATCGACCCCGAGCTCTGCACGGAGTGCGTCGGCTTCTACGACCACGAGGCGTGTCAGGCGGTGTGTCCCGTGGAGTGCTGCCTGCCTGACCCCAAGCACAAGGAGTCGGAAGACCTCTTGATCCAGCGGGCGATCCGGCTCCACCCCGACGACGGCGAGCTGCAGAAGCGCTCGTCGGCGAACAACTACCCGTCGCGCTTTCGCAAGTGACCTTCCGCCCGCCGTGCGTCCCACTGCGGGCGGCGGCGTCGCTGGCGCTCCTGCTGGGCTGCGCCACGGCCTCTCCCACGCTGGTCTCGGCGCGCGTGCTCCCGGCGTCTCGCTTCGCGCTCGACCTCGGCACCGCCTACGTCACCCCGGTCGCGCAGACCGCCCTCGCCGACGCGCGCTCCCTCAGCGCGACGCCCGCTGACCGCCTGCGCGGGGCCGTGGGGTACGCCGCGCAGCCCCCCGGGGTGCTCCCCTTCGTGCCGGGGCGCGCGGGCCTGGGGCGCAGCGCGGAGGGGAGCATCGCCCTCATCGGCCGCTTCGTGCGCATCGGCGCGCGCCGCGAACTCCTGCGCGACGGATTCTGGACCCTCACCGCCGGCGCCAACGCGCGGCTCGCGTTCCTCGCGTCGGGGACTGACACGGCGATCCCCGACCTGCAGCTCCAGGAGTCGCGGGTCTACGGCGGAGAGCTCACGCTCCAGCTCGGATACACCCGGCGCGACATCTACGACCTCTGGGCCACCGCGCGGGGGGGATACCTCTACGCCGACGGTCGCGCGCTCGATGGACGCGTCTCCGCGACGCCCTTCGCGCTCACCGCGCACCGCGTCGAGGCGGCCCTCACCGTGGGGATGCGCGTGGCCTTCGGGCGCTTCGGCGTGGGGGTGGAGCTCGAGGCGCAGTACGCCTGGTCCACGGGGGGCGACGGGGTCACCGAGGTGCAGGCCGATCAGCTCGCGATCGTGCCCGCGGGCGCGCTGGTCTATTCGTTCTGAGCGATCTGCAACGGTTCGATGGACCAGCGGCCCGCGCCCGTGACCGCGTCGCCGATGCCGTAGGTGCCGTCGTAGCCCGTGCGGGATCGACGCAGCAGCCCGCGACCCTCGCTCACGCTGTCTTGCGACGAGACCTCGCGCCAACGGATCGCGAGGTCATCGCCCCGCGCCTCGCCCACGAAGCTGCCCTCGCGGCCCTGGTAGCGGTAGGCCGCGCGCCAGCGCCCGTCGGCGTCGCGGGTGAGCACCGTGTCGACCGCGAGGCCGGGCGGGAGGCCCGTCCAGTGCGACATCCAGAGGCCCGGGTGCAGACGCGCATCTCCCTCCCGCGCAGGGACGAGCGCCATGAGACCCGCGTCGCCATCGGCCCCGGTGAGGGTGCCGTCGGGGCGTACCGACCAGGTCAGCGTGCGCTCGGTGTGGACGTGCACGGCCACCACGCCCTCCTGCTGCCACCGCACCGAGAGCCGGTCGCCGACCCTCGCGCCGTCGAATTCGCCGTGCCAGGGTGGGAGGTCCCACGCGCCGCGAAAGCGCGTGGCATCACCGCCGATCCAGACCACCACCCGGGTCTCGGGCGGCGTGTCGGACCAACGGCCCCAGTACCGCCCCGCGATCGGCGCTGAGGGCGCGTCACGGGTGGGGGCGGCAGGGGGCGGGGTGCACCCCACGAGGAGGGCGGCGAGGGGAAGCGCGCGCCCGAAGGGCATCGGGCGCGGGGCGGGGATCAACGCCGGGGGCCGCCCTGCTGCGGCGGCTGCTGCTGCTGCTGCGGACCACCCTGGCCGGGGGGCGGCGGGCGGAGGTTCACGAAGTTGCCCTTGGGATCCGCCGTGAGGGTCACGTCCCACGAGAGGTCGAAGGGCATGGGCACGTCGGCGGGGATGCCGTCCATCGCGGCGCCCATGTCGAGCACCTGCTCGAGCATGTCGTCGTCGAAGCCCGCCTCGTGGAGGCACAGCACGTTCGGCGTGGTCACCACCGCGCTGACCTCCTTGCCGCGCAGCGGCAGGGTCTTGTCGGGGAGCACACACATCTGGTGGAGCTTCGCGATGAAGTGGTCGTTGATCACCACGCTCGCGACGAGGGGGCCGTAGGCCAGCAGCGCGCGGCGCTTGGACTTGTCCTCGTGGAGGGACACGTCCACCGCGAAGACGTTGTACTGCAGGTCCTCCTTGAGGCGCTTGTCGAACGCGGCGTCCTTGAGGCCCGCGCCCTCGATCTCCTCGCCCGCGGGCACGCGCACGTGGCGGTCGCACGAGATCGTCGCGACGAGCGCGGCGCTGTCCCAGTGCTCGATGATCTTCGGCGACTTGCCGCCCGTGGCGGTCTTGAAGTCTTCGACGACCTTCGACGGGAAGATCCGCGCCGCGAGCCACGCGCGCTCGCCGCAGGGGCAGCGGCGGGTGGGGTCGGCGTTCTTGGGCAGGTCGTCGCACGCGAAGCGCAGCTCGCGGCGAAAGTCGGGCGAGCCCGGCGGCGCGCGGAACGGCAGGTCCTGGAGGTTGATCGGGCGGCCCATGGTGCCGTCGGCGCGCTTGCCCGCGATCTGCATCCCGTTGACCGTGAAGGTCATCTCCGGGCGCTCGGCACGCACCGAGGCGACCCAGCGCGAGAGCTCGGTGAGCCGCGCCATGCACTCGCCCACGGCGGCCGCGGCGGTCTCGCTGAAGTACCACCCGAGGTGCGCCGCGCCGAGGGAGACGATGGCCGTCTCCATGGGCCAGGTGAGCTCGCCCGCCTGGGCGAGGATCAGCGCGCCGTTCTCGACCTCGCGCCACTGGAGGTTCGCGCGGCCGAGCTGCGTCTCGACGAGCTTGCGCACCGCGGCGCGGTCGATGATGACCCCCGCGCGGAGGTCACCCTTCTGGATCGCCTCGCCGTGCTCGTAGGCCCACTGCGCGAAGAAGGGGCCCTGGGGCATCGGCGCGAGCTGGGGGATGGCCATGAGGGGGAAGCTCCCCTTCTCGGCGTCCTCGCCGATGAGCTTCTTGATCTCGTCGTCGAGGACCTTGTTCTCCTTCGGCCCCGCCCAGATCCAGTAGCCCGCGTCGACCTTCTCGATGAGCTCCTCGCCCGTCGCGGCCTTCGCGAGCACCCGTGACCACGCGTGCGCGAGGGTCAGCGGGCGGCCGAAGTTCTTCTCGATGGCCTCGTCGTCGAGGGCGTTGGCCACCTCGGTCTCATTGCCGTCGACGGGCGCGCGCAGGAGCTTCCACCCGATGCTCACGCCCTTCTCCCAGCCGACGCCGCCGTCGCCCGCCGCGAGGGCCTCGACGACCATCTCCGCGCCCGAGCCCGGCATGGCCTTGAGGAAGCGCACGCCGCACACCAGCCGGGGCGTGGCGTCGGGGCTCTCGAGCATCTCGCCGGTGTTGGGGTCGGGCTGCGGCGGCATCACGTCGGCGCCGCAGACGCAGTAGCCCTTCCAGTTCGGGGCCTGCTGCGGGTTCTTCGGCGGGTCCGCGGGGTCACCCTGACCCGGCAGCGGCGGGGGATTGCGAAAGATCTCCTCGACGAAGGCCAGCAGCTCCTTCGCGTTGCGGTACCGCGGCTTGCCCTGCGGCCCCGCGTAGGGCGGATCGGGGAAGCCGAGGATGGTCGCGCCGAGGTGACCGCACTTCGGGCAGGCGCCGACGACGTGGGCGGTGTCGATGGGAAGGGGCGCGCCGCGCGTGATCTGCGTGCGCTGCTCGCGGGCCTTCTCCAGCTCTTTGCGGACGTTGGAGGCTTCGACGGTGACCGACATCGGCTTCACTTCTCCCAGGAAAATAGGCGCGCGGTGCTACCGCAACGGGGCGGGGATGTCTAGTGACGACGCGGCGCTCAGGCCGGTCGCAGGCGGGCGCTGACCCCTCGCTTGATCACCGTGTCGCGGGCCTGCGCGGGGTCGGCGTCGAGGTGGTCGAGGGTGTAGTGCAGCCCGCGGCTCTCCTTGCGGGCGAGGGCGCTGGCCACGATGAGCTCGGCCACGGTGGCGATGTTGCGGAGCTCGAGCAGGTCGCGGTTCACCAGGTGGTCCCAGTAATACTCCCGAATCTCTTCCTGGAGCACCGCGATGCGCCGCTGCGCGCGCTGGAGGCGACGGGTGCTGCGCACGATGCCGACGTAGTTCCACATGAGCCGTCGGATCTCGTCCCAGTTCTGCGCGACCACCACGGCCTCGTCGCTGGGCACGGCGGTGCCCGGGTCCCAGTCGGGCACCTTCGCCCCGCTGGGCTCGGCCACCGCGTGCGCGGCGATGTCGTCGGCCGCGATGTGCCCGAACACCAGCCCCTCGAGCAGCGAGTTGCTCGCGAGGCGGTTGGCGCCGTGGAGACCCGTGCACGCGACCTCGCCGATGGCCCACAGCCCCGGGATGCTCGTGCGCCCCCGGGCGTCGGTGGTGACCCCGCCGCAGAGGTAGTGCGCCGCGGGCACCACGGGGATGGGCCGCTCGGTCATGTCGATGCCCCAGCGCATGCACTCGGCGTGGATGTTCGGGAAGCGCTGGCGCAGAAAGTCCGGCGTGTGGTGGGTCATGTCGAGCCACACGTTGTCTTCGCCGGTGCGCTTCATCTCGTAGTCGATGGCGCGGGCCACCACGTCGCGCGGCGCGAGGTCGGCGAGGGGGTGGTGCTTCTTCATGAACGCGGTGCCGTCTTCGAGCCGCAGCACGCCGCCTTCGCCGCGCAGCGCCTCGGAGATCAAGAAGTTCTTCGCCTGCGGGTGCCACAGCGCCGTGGGGTGGAACTGGTAGAACTCCATGTCGGCCACCTCGGCGCCCGCGCGGTACGCCATGGCCACGCCGTCGCCCGTCGCGATGTCGGGGTTCGACGTGTAGAGGTAGACCTTGCCCGCCCCGCCCGTCGCGAGAATGGTCGCCCGCGCGAGCCACGTGTGCACCGCGCCGTTGCGGGTGTCGAGCACGTACGCGCCCGTGCACACCTCGGGGCCGCCGAACTTCGAGAGGGTGATGAGGTCCACCCCCATGTGGTGCTCGAGCAGGGTGATCCGCGGGTGCTTCTCCACGGCCTCCAGCAGCGCGCGCTCGACCTCGCGGCCGGTGATGTCGCCCGCGTGGATCACCCGCCGCGCGGAGTGACCGCCCTCTCGCGCGAGCTCGAAGCCGCCGCCCAGGGAGGGGTCGTTGCCGCGGCTGAAGCGCGTGCCGAGCTCGATGAGGTCGCGGATGCGCTCGGGCGCGTTCTCGACGCACAGCCGCACGATGTCGGGCTTGCAGAGCCCCGCGCCGGCGACGAGCGTGTCTTGCACGTGGGCGTCGAAGGTGTCGGCGGGGTCGAGCACCGCGGAGATGCCGCCCTGCGCCCAGGTGGTGTTGGCGTCGGCGCGGCCGCGCTTGGTGACGACCACCACCTCGCCGTGGGCGGCGGCGCGGAGGGCGAAGGTGAGGCCCGCGATGCCGCTCCCCAGTACGAGGAAATCCGTGGTGTGGCGCATGGGTGCGGGGGACGCTACCGCTCCCCGGGGTGACTTGCACTCGTTACGAGGGCTCGAGCAGGGTGAGCACCGCGTCGGGGAGGGCGTCTTTGGTGAAGGGCTTCACCAGCGCGAGGCAGCGCGCGTCGGGGGGTGGCACGACCGCGCCGCTGACGATCACCGCGGGCGTGAGCACCCCGCGGGCGCGCAGGGAGGTGAGCAGCGCGAGGCCGTCGCCGTCAGGGAGGTTGGGGTCGAGCACGATGACGTCGAAGCGCCCCTCGGCGAGGGCGCCCTCGGCCCCGGCCACGGTGCCCACGGCCGTGCTCCCGACAGAGACCCGGGCGAGGAGGCGGCCCATGAGCGCGGCGAGGGAGGGATCGTCCTCGACGATGAGGGCGCGGTGGGTGGTCATCGGCGCGCAGGGTAGCACCGCGGGCGCGCCGGGCCGCTCATGGCCGACGGCGGGCGGTCGTTCACCCCTCGCGTCGCCAACACGGAGCCCTGCCGCACCCATGCCTGACCTCCTCCGACCGCTGCATCACCACGACGCCGAGAACCTCACCGACGACGACCTCCGCCGCGAGGCCCGGGGGCACCTCTCGCGCAACGCCCACCTGCAGGTCATCGCCGAGCTCCTCACGAAGCTCCGGGCGCTGGGCCTCTCCTGGTGGACGCCCTCCTTCGCCCGCGACGCCTGGCCCGCCCGCGCCCGCATGCGCTGGCTCGCACAGCGCCCCGACCTGCGGCAGCAGGTGACCTCGTCGCTCACCGGGCTGCCCACGAACACCGCGCGCCGCAAATCGCCTGATTTTCAGGCGGATCTCATCGAGTCGGCCATCGACGACGGCGACGTCACGGTGGAGCGCTTCGAGGCCGCGTTCGACCCCGTGGACATGGTCTGCTACGGCCCGTCCTTCGAGTTCTGGGCGCAGTTTCGCGACCGCATGCCCTGGGAAGACGACGCGCCCACGCACCAGAAGATGATCGCCTGGCTGATCAAGTCCCTGCTCTCGGACCGCTCGGGCGCCGACGGGAACATGTCGCGCAAGCCCATCCTCACGTCGTGGGACGTGCGCACGAGCATCGACGCGCGGGTGTGGGCGACGCGGGTGCCGCTGGAGGTGCGCGTGGCCATCGACGAGGCCCGCCTGCGCCACGAGCGCAACCGCCCGCGAGAGCCCTTTCAGGCCCGCCACGAGCTCTCCATCGCGACGCCCGAGATCATCTCGACGCACGTGCCCCTCGCGGACCTCGTGCAGATCATCGCCGCGGCAGAGCGGGCCATGGGCTACGAGGCCCTCACCGACGGCGGGTCCCACGACGCGGGCGCCGACGTGCTCGACCTCGGCGCCGTCGCGGGGCCCGTGACCCAGCTCCGCCCGCGCATGACCGGCACCTGAGCAGGCATCCGTACGCGTCGACACGTCGGCTTGACTCTACGTGGCATCAACCGTCACGACGAGCGTCCCCCAAGGGATGCGCAATCTCGTGCGGCCACCGGCGGGGGCAGTCCGCCCTCTCCCCCGTCCCCTCTCCCGCAGCGAAGCTGCAGGAGAGGGGTGCACCCGCGAGGGCAGTCCGCCCTCTCCCCCGTCCCCTCTCCCGCAGCGAAGCTGCAGGAGAGGGGTGCACCCGCGAGGGTACCCCTCGGGTCTTCGCGTGATCTCGTGCTCACGGAGGCGCATCGAAGCCGATGCCTGACGCACAGGTGCGGAACTCATGGCCACGAAGCGCGTCGCCCCCCTCTCTTGCAGCTTTGCTGCGGGAGAGGGGACGGGGGAGAGGGCGGACTGCCCTCGCGTCGAGGCGGGCGCTGCGCGTACGCTCGGGCTCCGCGCATGGGCATCACCATCTTCACCCTCGCCGATGGGCGGCTCCGAGCGTCCACCGAGCTCGATGACATCCCCGGGCTGCTCGAGGCCGGCACCCTCTTCTGGCTCGACGCCACCGTGCGCGACGAGCCCCTGCGCGCGCTGCTGGCCGACAAGCTGAAGCTCCACCCGCTGGTGGTCGAAGACGTGCTGCAGGAGCGGCTGCACCCCAAGGTCGAAGACTTCGGCGACTACCTCTACCTGGTGGTGCACGGGGTGCGGTGCGAAGAGGCCGACCCCGAGCACATCGAGACCGTCGAGGTCGACCTCTTGATCACCGCCCACTGGGTGCTCTCGCACCGCCCCGAGGCGCTGCCCGCGGCCGACGAGGTGCGCGAGGAGTTCCGGCGCAACCCCAAGCTCTTCGAGCGCGGCCCGGCGTTCATCGCCCACGCGGTCATCGACCACCTCGTCGACGGATACCTCCCGGTGATGGACGCCTTCGACGAGGCCGCCGACGCCGTCGAGCAGGAGGCCGTGGGCCACCCCAAAGACGACCTGCTCCCGCGGATCTTTCGGCTGAAGCGGGCGATCTACCGCATGCGCCGCATGGCGACGCACCAGCGCGAGGTGCTGCAACGCCTCGCCCGCGGCGAGTTTGACCTCATCCCCGAGCGCGCGGTGCCCTTCTATCGCGACATCCACGACCACTTCGTGCGGGTGGTGGACCTCTCCGAGGGCTACCGCGAGCTGTTGTCAGGGGCCCTCGACGCGTACCTCACCACAGTCTCCAACCGGATGAACGCGGTGATGAAGACCCTCACCGGGGTGAGCGTGGTGATGCTCCCGCTGACCTTCATCGCCGGGGTCTACGGGATGAACTTCGACCACATGCCTGAGCTCCACTGGAAGTACGGCTACCTCTGGGCCCTCGGGCTCATGGCCGCGACCGTGGTGTCGATGGTCTGGTGGTTCCGCCGCAAGGGGCTGATGTGACGAATTCGCTCTCCCGCGGCGCGCGAGGGCGATAGCGTTCGCGCTGGGATGAAGCCAGAGAACGAGCTCAACGCGCGCACGGTGATCCTGGGTTGTCTGCTCTGCGCGCTGGCCGCTGCGGCCACGCCCTACGTGACCCTGAAGCTCGGGCAGAGCGTGGACCTCACCCTCGGGGGGATGTTCCTCGCGGCCTTCGTGCTGGGCAAGCGGGTGAAGGGCCGCGCGCTCGCGGTGCAGCTCAACCTCATCCAGTCGATGATCGGGATGGTGTCGGGCATCGCCTTCATGGTGGTGATCCTCGCGGCGTTCTTCTACATCAAGGCCCTCACGGGGCGAGACATCGGGTTCCACCCGAGCTCTCTGCAGATGTTCCTCTGGCTCGTGGTGAGCGCCAACCTCGGCGTCTTCATGGGCATCGTGCCGCGCAGCTCGATCCTCAAGGACCGCAAGCTCCCGTGGCCCACCTCCCGCGCCACGCTCTCCATCGCCCAGACGCTCACCGACCCCACCGCGAACGAGAGCACCCGGGCGCGCCGCGAGGTGCTCACCACCACCACGGGCGTCGCGGGCTTTCTGACCTTCCTGCGCGACGGCCTCGGGGTGATCACCCCGATCGTGGGCAACGCCGCGCTGAACCTCGCCCTGGGCATGGAGCTCGCGGCCTTCGGACTCGGGATGCTCGTGCCCCTCTCGGTGGGCCTCTCGGGCCTCCTGGGCACGTGGATCATCGCCGCCTTCGGCGACAGGGCCGCGCGCTACGCCGCCCTCTCGGGTGTGCCCGAGGCCGGACTCGGCCAGTGCCTCGCCACCATGGACCGCCTCGGCGCCCTCGCCGGCCCCGAGAAGGACGCCGCCCTCGCGTACCTCACGCAGTCGTGCGGCAACGCCGTGGCCTTCACCAACGCGCACTCGCACTTCAAGTACGTCGTGCAATGGATGATGTGGCCGGCGACCGCGATGATGATCGCCGCGGCGGTCACCAGCGTGCTGATCCCCGTGGTGCGCAACGTGATGGCGGGCAAGGCCGAGGCCGAGGAGGTGCCCTTCGAGTCGCAGGCCGACGAGACCATTCCCCTGTGGTGGACCCTCACGGGCCTCGGGGTCAGCGTCGCGCTGCTGCTCTGGCTGACCACGTCGTGGTTCAACATGCCCTTCCTGGAGGTGCTGCTCGCCATCGGCATCCAGCCGCTGCTGATCATCGCGGGGCTGCGGGTGCTGGGCATCACGGGCTCGGGCCCGGTGTCGCTCATGGCCAACGCGACCCAGTTCCTCTTCGGCATGCTCTGGCCCGCGCAGATCCGCGCGAACCTCACGGCGGCGTATGTGAGCGCGAGCCCGCAGGCGTCGAGCGAGAACGTGGTCCCTGCGTTCTGGGTGGCGCAGCGGCTGGGCGGGCGCTTTCGCACGCTGGTCATCGCGCAGCTCATCGTGATCCCCATCGGCGCGCTGCTCACGCCCATCGTGTTCAACGTGCTGCAGCACACCTACGGCATCGGGCTGAACCCCGGGCAGCTCTCGGCGCCCACGGGGCTCAAGATCGCCACGCTCGCGATCGCCATGGAGCGCGGCCTCGGCTTTCTCCCCCACGGCGCCCTCGCGGCCTCGAAGGTGGGCATCGTGCTCGGCGTGGTCTTCGAGCTCCTGCTCGCGGTGCACAAGAAGGACGGCTCGGGCACGCGCTTCTGGTTCGTGCCCATCCCCGCGGCGCTGGGCTTCGCGCTGATCCTGCCGCCGTCGCTGAACATCGCCATCGCGCTGGGCGCGGTGACCGCGGCGGTGTGGCGCAAGGCCGCGCCGGGGGAGGACGGGGGCTTCGAGCGCTACGCCGCGCCCGTGGCCTCGGGGCTCATCGCGGGCGAGGCGATGGTCGGGTCGATCCTCATGCCCGCGGTGGCGATGTTGCTCGAAGTGCTGCGACGGTAGGACGCGATGGCGAAGTACACGCTGGCCGCGGTCTGCGAGAAGCTCCTGGCGGTGCGATCGGCGCTCGCGCAGGGGCAGCGCGCGGGGGACGCGTGCAAGGCCGCGGGGCTCTCGCCCGGGACCTACAAGAAGTGGCTCACGACCTACGCGGGCCTTGACCTCCCGAGCTGGGTCATCGCGGCGCCCCACCGCGGCGCGATCTCGCTGAGCGGCGACGGGCGGCACGTGTTCACCGCGGCCGACACGCCCGCGGGCTTCGCGCTCGCGCGCCACGACGCCGCCACGGGGGCCGAGACCGCCCGCGCGCTGCTCCCGAGGCCGCGGGGCGTGA
>JBILLI010000916.1:0-2897 GCA_044376155.1 Polyangiales bacterium | reverse complement strand
GATTGCGCATCCCTTGGGGGACGCTCGTCGTGACGGTTGATGCCACGTAGATTCAAGCCGAAGCGTCGCAGCGTACGGATCCCTGCTTACCCCGTGCGGACCCTCGACCCGGAGTACCCCAACCTCACCGCAGACGTCGTCGACGCCTGGCGCAACGCACCCGAGAACGTCGTCGCCGAGATCATCGACGGCGAGCTCACCACCATGCCGCGCCCGGCGCCCCGGCACGCGAGCGCGGCGTCCGTCGTCGACCAGTCGCTCTCGCCCGCCTTCCGGTGGGGCCGCGGGGGACCCGGCGGCTGGATCATCTTCCCGGAACCCGAGCTGAGCCTCGGCGCGCGCCCCGACCTCGTCGTGCCCGACCTCGCCGGGTGGCGCCGACCGCGACTGCCGACGATGCCGACCACCGCGACGATCGACGTGGCGCCCGACTGGGTGTGCGAGGTGCGATCGCCGTCGACGCAGCGCCACGACCGCTTCACGAAGATGCCGATGTACCTCCGTCACGGCGTTGGGCACGCGTGGATGGTCGACCCCGAGGCGCAGGGCATCGAGGTGTTCCGCCGCACCCCCGACGGGTGGCTGCTGGTGCTGAGCGCGAGCGGTGACGCCGTCGTTCGCGCGGAGCCCTTCGACGTCATCGAGCTGGCGCTCTCGACCCTCTGGGCATGGTGAGGCCGTGAGCGACGAACCGGTCGCGCCTCGGTTCATCACCCCCGACGACGTTCGCGCGCTGACCTTCGCGCTGCCGCCGACGCGGCCGGGCCTCGCCCGCGCGGGTTGACACTCGACGCGTGCGACAGGGATCGTCCGCCCCCTCCCGCCGATGCCCTCCTCCACCGCGCAGAACCTCTGCCTCCACTACCTCGACCCCTCGGGACGCCGTCGCCTCGCGCTCACCCCCGACGCGCTCCGTGCGGTGGTGACCTCGCGACGCGACGCGGGCCAACACGCCGTCGCCCTCGTGCAACACGCAACCCCCCACGCGTTCACGCTCTCCTTCGACGACGCGCATCGGTCCGTGCTCACCGAGGCGGCGCCCCTGCTCCGCGCGCTCGACGTGCCCGCCACGCTCTTCGTGCCCACCGCGTGGGTCGGCATGAGCGACGAGTTCCTCTCGTGGGATGAGCTCCGTGCGCTGCGCGACCTCGGGTGGTCCCTCGGGTCACACACCGTCACGCACCCGCGCATGTCGTGGCGTCTCCACGGCGAAGCCGACCGCGCCACGCAGGCGCGCCTCGACGAGGAGTGCGCGCGCTCTCGCGAGGTGATGGAGCGCGCGCTCGGCGTCGAGGTCACCCTCTTCGCGTACCCCTACGGCGAGGCCCCTGCGCCCGCCCGCGAGGCCGTGCGGCGAGCGGGATACACCACCGCGTTCACCGTCTCGGACTCCCTCGCGTGGGACGGTGATCCCCTCCGCGTGCCGCGCCTCGATGGACCGCCCGAGCGTGCGCCCGCGGTGGGCCACGAGCCCATCCCGCTGTCGGTGGTGGTGCCCGCGTGTGACCGCGTGGCCGTGCTGCGCGAGGTGGTCCAGCGGCTCTCGGCGCAGTCGTACCCCGAGGACCGCTACGAGGTGCTCGTGGTCGACGACGGCTCCCGCGAGGACCTCGCCCCCGCGCTCCGCGACGCCCGCGCCAACGTGCGGCTCATCCCCCACGCGGGAGAGCCCGGGACCTTTCGCGCCGGCATGGCGCGTCAGCGCGGCGCCGACGAGGCCCGCTTCGACCACCTCGCCTTCCTCGACGCCGACGTCGCCGTGGACCGTGACTTCCTCTGGCACCTCGACTGGATCCATCAGCGCGTGCCGCGCGCGGTGATCCTCGGGTACCTCTCGGGGTACAACCTTCACGACCTCGGCAAGACCCACACCCTCGCCGACCTCGCGGGCCGCGACACCCTCGACGGATCCCTCGGGGTGATCCCCGATCGCTCGCGGGAGCCCACGCTGCGCGCGTGCCTCGACAACCTCGACTGGCTCGACGAGCCCTGGCGCCTCGCCTACACCGGCAACCTCTCCGTGCCCCGCGCGCTGCTCCGTGAAATCGGCGGCTTCGCCCGAGACTTTCGCGGCTGGGGCCTCGAAGACCTCGACCTCGGCGTGCGCCTCCACCGCGCGCGCGCGACCTGGGTCTTCGCGCGCTTCGCCGTGGGCTACCACCTGCTCGACCCCACCGAAGGACCCGCGCGCAACCCCTTTCGCCGCGCGAACCCCACGCGCGACGACTTCGCGGGATACCTCACCAACCTCGACACCCTCCGCGCACAACACCCCGACCACCCCGGCGTGGCGGCCTTCTGCGAACAGTCGCGGCACGACGTCGACGAGACCTGCGGGCGTCCGTACACCGTCGGTGTGGAGTGCGGCGGCGAGAGCGTCGTGCGGTCACCCTGGCACCGCGCGCTCCATCGATGTGCCCCGGGCGGCGTGCGTGTCGACGAGCTCCTCGACCGCGTGGCCTACGCGCAGAAGGTCGGCGCGCGGCAGCTCTACGTGCTCGGCGGAGAGCCCGCGGAGCACCCGGGCTTTCTCCCGCTGCTGCGCGCGTCGCGGGCCGCGGGGCTGCGCACGCTGGTCGAGACGAACGCGATCCCCTTCGCGCACAAGGGCTTCGCCCGCACCGCGGCCGACGCAGGGATGGACCACGCGGTGCTGGAGGTCTGGACCTTCGCACGCGAGGGCTTCGCCGCGGGGGTGACGGCCCTGCGCGACGCGGGCGTTCGGCGCAGCGCGCGGGTGATGGTGTGCGACGAGACCGTGGGCGCGCTCGACGAGACCCTGGCGACGCTGGCGCGCGACGAGATCCCGATCGACGAGGCCGTGTTGATCGGCGACGTCGCCGCCGCGACGTTGCCCGCGGGGGTGCGCGTTCGGCGCGTGGAGCTCGGACCTGATC
>JBILLI010000915.1:0-2898 GCA_044376155.1 Polyangiales bacterium | reverse complement strand
GCTGCCGCGGGAGCCAGCGCCGACGCGCCTCGTCGCGGCTGCGAAAGTACAGGGCCGAGGGGATGGCCACGAAGAGCAGGGGCATGATCAACGCGAGCAGCGCCACGGCGCCATCGTACGACGGAGACAGGGGGCTTCGAGGGAGTATCCTCGCGGGCGCCATGGAGCCCTTTCCGCAATCGCCGCGCGCGAGAGACCTCGCCGCCCGCCTCGACGCGTTCATCACGGCCCGGGTGGAGCCCGCCGAGGCCACGTTCTTCGCGCAGCGTGACGCCGACCGCTGGCGCCCGCCGCCCGTGGTCGAAGCCCTCAAATCCGAGGCCCGCGCCGAAGGTCTCTGGAACCTCTTTCTCCCCGAGTCCGACCTCGGCGCCGGGCTCACCAACGTCGAGTACGCCCCCATGGCCGAGCGCATGGGCCGGGTGGTCTTCGCGTCGGAGGTGTTCAACTGCAACGCCCCCGACACGGGCAACATGGAGGTGCTCGCGCGCTACGGCACCGACGCGCAGAAGGCCCGGTGGCTGGAGCCTCTGCTGCGCGGGGAGATCCGCTCGGGCTTCGCCATGACCGAGCCCGAGGTCGCCAGCAGCGACGCGACGAACATCCAGGGCCGCATCGCCCGCGACGGCGACGACTACGTCATCAACGCCCGCAAGTGGTGGACCAGCGGCGCGGGTGACCCCCGCTGCGCCGTGCTCATCGTGATGGGCCGCAGCAACGACGGCGGCGACCGGCACCGCCAGCAGTCGATGATCCTCGTGCCCATGAACGCCCCCGGGGTGCGGGTGGAGCGCATGTTGCCCGTCTTCGGCTACGACGACGCGCCCCACGGCCACGCCGAGATCACCTTCACCGACGTGCGCGTGCCCGCCGACAATCTCCTGCTCGGCGAGGGCGCGGGCTTCGAGATCGCGCAGGGGCGCCTCGGCCCCGGGCGCGTGCACCACTGCATGCGGCTCATCGGCCTCGCCGAGCGCGCGCTGGAGGCCATGTGCCGGCGGCTGATGTCGCGCGTGGCCTTCGGGCACCGCCTCGCGGAGAACCCCGTGTGGCGCGCCCGCATCGCGCAGGCCCGCGTGCGCATCGACCAGGCCCGGCTGCTGGTGATGCACTGCGCCCACCGCATGGACACCGTGGGCAACAAGGTCGCCAAGGCCGACATCGCCGCGATCAAGGCCGCGGTGCCCCCCATGGCCTGCGCGGTCATCGACGACGCGATGCAGGCCTTCGGCGCCGCGGGGCTCTGCGACGACCACGGGCTCGCGTACGCCTACGCCCAGGCGCGGCTCCTGCGCATCGCCGACGGGCCCGACGAGGTGCACCTCGACCAGCTCGGACGCATGGAGCTCGCGAAGTACAAGGGGCGCTGAGCGTGGCCGCGGCGGGGGACGGGCGGCGGGTGCCGTTGTATCTCCGCATCCTCGCGGGGGTGGGGGTGGGGGTGATCCTCGCGCTCACCCTCGGGCGGCGGGTGCAGGTGCTCGGCGACGTCGGGATGCTGGTGATCCAGCTCCTCAAGGCCCTCGCGTCGCCGCTGATCTTCTTCGCCGTGCTCGACGCCTTCGCGCGCACGCACATCCCGGGGCGGCAGGCCCTGCGCCTCGTGGCGATCTCCACCGTGAACGCCATCGTCGCCATCGCGCTGGGCCTCGGCGTCGCGCACGCGGTGAACGCGGGGGGCTCCCTGGCGCCGGCCATTCGCGCCGCGACCTCGCACGAAACCGTTGCGACGCAGGCACATCCGAGCGCCTCGCTGGACCCGCTGGCCAACCTCGCGGGGCACATCCCCGACAGCGTCGTCGCGCCCTTCGCGCGCAACGCGGTGATCTCCGTGGTGCTGCTCGCGGTGCTGCTCGGCCTCGCGCTCCGGGGGCTGCTCGCGTCGAGCGACGACGAGACCCGGCGCGCGGGGGAGCGCGTGGCGGCGGCGGCGCACGCGGGCCTCGCGCTCTTCGCGCGGGCGCTGCACCTCGTGGTGGAGCTCATCCCCTTCGCGGTGCTCGGCGTGGTGGCGAAGGTGGTGTCGCGCACCGGGGTGGAGGTCTTTCGCATGCTCCTGCCCTTCATGGGCACGGTGCTGCTCGGGCTCTCGCTGCAGGCCGTGGTCTGGTACGGGATCATGGTGGCGACGCTGGGGCGGCGGTCACCCGTGGCCTTCTTTCGCGGCGCCCTCGACGCCGTGGTGACCGCGCTGTCGTCGGGGAGCTCGCTGGCCACGCTGCCCGTGACCCTGCGGTGCCTGCACGACCGCCTCGGGGTGTCGCCCGCGTCGGCGCGCCTCGCGGCGTGCGTGGGCACGAACCTCAACCACGACGGGATCATCCTGTACGAGGCCACCGCGGTGATCTTCGTGACGCAGGCGCTGGGGGTGCAGCTCTCCCTGGGGCAGCAGGTGGCCGTGGCGCTCGCGTCGGTGATGGCGGGCGTGGGCATCGCGGGGGTGCCCGAGGCGGGGCTGATCACCCTGCCGCTGGTGCTCCACGCCGCGGGGGTGCCCGACGCGGTGAGCGCGGCGGTGGTGCCGCTGATCTTGCCGGTGGACTGGATCCTCGGGCGCGCCCGGGCGTGCACCAACGTGCTGGCCGACATGAGCGTCGCGGTGATCCTGCATCGGCACGAAGATGACGCACCGCGTGACGCCGAGGCTTGACGGGGCCGCGCGGAGAAACGCACCATCGGGGCCGATGCCGACCCTGCGACGCTACCGCGCCTCGGACTGGGACGCGTTCCTCGCGCTGGACCTCGAGACCGGCAGCGCCACCCTGCGCTACGCCACGGAGACCGAGCGGGAGATCTTTCGCGGCCGGTGGCACGAGGTGCTGCGCGACCGCTACGGCTGGTCCGACGACGGTCCCACGGCCGACAAGGCCGCGCTGTGGGTGCTCGACGACGACGGGG
>JBILLI010000914.1:0-2899 GCA_044376155.1 Polyangiales bacterium | reverse complement strand
CCCTCGTAGCTGGCCGAGCGGGGCATGCCCACCTTCGGCGCGCGGAGTTCCACCAGGTCGTCGCCGCAGAGGGCCACCGCGCGGTCGATGCCCTGCACCTCGGCGACGCGCGTGCCGCCGCCCTGCCCGCGCAGAAACGCCGCGCCCGCGGCCCAGCGACGGGTGAGCGGGGAGAAGCGGTCGAAGGCCGTGAGCTCGGCCCAGCGCGCGTAGAGGTCGGCCTCGTAGCCGATGTTCATCAGCGGCATGATCTGCGCGCCCGGAGGACGCGCGCCAACCTCGTTCACCAGCATCGCGCCGTCGTCGCGCAGGAACCACTCCATGTGCGTGATCGCCGTGCCCGCCGCGGTGCGCAGGGCATCGCCGAAGAGGGCCGTGAGGGCGGCGGTGTTCACGGGCGCGAACGACGTCCACGGCTCCGAGGGGTCTTCGCGCGGGAGCAGCACGCAGTACTGCACCCACGGGGTCTCAAGGACCTCCAGGGGCGAGGGGAAATACCGCGTCCCCGAGCGCCACACGACCTCGCCCTTGACCGTGACGGTCTCGCAGGTGTGCTCCCGCGCGCGCACGAACTCCTCGACCTGGAGCACCGGCGCGTCGAGGCCACCCGAGCGCTTGAGCGCGTCGAGCTCCTCGTCGGACGAGACCCGGTGCGTGGCGCGGGCGCCCAGGCCCGCCTGGGGCTTGATGATCACGGGGTAGCCCACGGCGTCGATGAAGCCGCGCAGGGCCTTCATCGTGTGCACCAGCGCGCTCTTCGCCACGGGCACACCCGCCGCGCGGAGCACGGACTTCATGTGGTCCTTCTCGCGAAACGCGCGGGCCACGGGGGGCGTGATGCCCTCGATGCCCAGGGCCGCGCGCACGTCGGCGAGGGGCTGCTGCAGCTCTTCGAGGGCGCCCGCGAGGCGGTCGACCGGGCCGTGGGACTTCGCCAGGGCGCGCACCGCGGGGGTGAGGTGCGCGGCGTCAAGACTGCGCTCGACCCGGTAGTGCCCGTGGATGCGCCCGCGGAGATCGGCCGGGATGTTCCCCGCGGGGTCTTCGCTGACCACCGAGAGGCGCACGCCGTCGAGGCCTGCGAAGGCCCGCACGAAGCGGTTGGTGTTCTCAAGAAAACGCGGGGCGATGAAGACCACGTGGGGCATTGCGATCACCGTGTGTGTCGTCAGAGCTTCTCGACCAGCCGTCGCGGCACGGACTTTCCCCGCAGCGCGAGGCGCTTCGGGCCCATCTCGACGAAGACCGCCACGGTCTCCATCGCGCGGTAGAGCGCGTACCGTCCGACGCCCTCCCAGCCCGCCTCGACCTCACCCGACGGGGCCACGGCGCACGCGCCCTGCTCCACCGGGCGCAGCACCAGGCCTTGCGACGGCACCTCGGTGCCCGGCCAGCCGATGGCCTCCAGCGCGGCGTCGCGGTCGAGGAAGTGCAGGGTGTCGCCTTTCGCGCTGAGGCCCACCCAGCGGTCGCGTCCCTTCTCCGGCGCGGGGAACACCCGCAGCACCGACGCCCCCTCGCGGACCATCTTCAGCTCCCCCGAGAGCCAGAACTCCTCGCCCATCCAGAGCAGCACGTCGCCGACCTTCAGCGCGTTGGGGTCGGCCTCGCGGCGGGGCTCTGCGCGGGGAGCGGGGGCGGGCTTCGGGGGCGCGTCCCGGCCCTCTTCGCGGCGCTTGCGGATCCGTACAGCCGCCGCCATGCCGCCCGCGCCGATGGCCATGAGCAGTCCGAGAGAGATGGGGTCCATGTTCAGCCTCCGCCCAGCGCGCGGTGCAGCGCCCGGGCCCGCGCGGTGACCGCGCCGTCGTCGACGGCCAGCGCAGAGATCACCGCGCCGGCGCGGGCTCCCGTGTCGCACACCGCGGGCGCGTTCTCCAGCGTGATCCCCCCGATGGCCACCACGGGCCTCGGTGTCGTCGCCACCACCGCCCGCAGCGCCTCGACCCCCACCGTGGGCGCGGCGTCGGCCTTGGTGCGCGTGCCCCACACGGGCCCGAAGGCGAGGTACGTGGGCGACTGCGCCAGCGCGCGCCGCACGTCGTCGTCGTTGTGGCTCGACAGCCCGATGCGCAGCGCGGGGAAGGCCGCGCGGGCGTCGTCCCCCGAGAGGTCCGTGGTGCCCAGGTGCACCCCGTCGGCCCCAGACAGCGCCGCCACGTCGGCCCGGTCGTTGACGAAGAACCACGTGTCGGCCGCGCGGCACAGCGGCGCCAGGGCCGTCGCGAGGGCGTGCATCTCCCCCGCCCCGAGGGACTTCGCGCGGAGCTGCAGCGCGGGCAGCGGCCCCGCGTCGAGCACCCGGCGGGTGAAGCCCACGACGTCGCGGCCCGCCAGGGTGTCGACGTCCACGATCGCGTAGAGCCCGGGTCGCATGGCGCGATGGCACCACGCCCCCGCGGGCCAGGGCAATCCCGCGATGCGCTTGACACCGCTGTCCACAATTGTAGACGTCGCGTCACTTTAGCAAACGGCGCCGGGTCGCCGGGAGAGGACCGTGACGATGTTGGTTGGGAGATCCATGGCCCTGGCGGCGCTGGCCGCGGGGGTGTTGAGCGCGGGAGGGACCGCGTGGGCGGTGGACTGCTCGGCGCTCCCTTCGCCGTTCTACGGCATCGGCGGCAGCGCGCAGCGGCCGCTGCTCGCGCGCGTGGCGACGCGGCTGTCGGCCCTGGCGCAGCCGCGCACGCTGATCTACCAGGCCCCGGGGGCCTGCGTGGGGCTCAACGCGGTGCTGAACAACACCCGCCTCACGGGCCAGGCGACCTACTGGAACGCCGCGGGCGCCGAGGCGCTCTGCGACCTGCCCCTCACCGGGCAGCTCCCGGATTTCGCCACGGTGGGCAACCAGGCCACGCTCTGCCCCGGGGTCACCGCGCTGCCCGCCGGGGTGGGGGAT
>JBILLI010000208.1:0-10916 GCA_044376155.1 Polyangiales bacterium | reverse complement strand
GCTGCGCTGTGAGCTCACCCCCACCGGGACCATGCGCTGCGTGCAGCCCACCCGCATCGACGCCTCGGTGGGTGACGTCCCCGACGTGCCGGTGATCCCCGACGTGCCGGTGATCCCCGACGTGCCCGTGATCCCCGACGTGCCGGTGATCCCCGACGTGCCCGTGATCCCCGACGTGCCCGTGGTCCCCGACGTGTCGCCCGAGCCCGATGTGATCGCGCCGCGGGATTAGTTCTCCCCTTGTCGCGGTTGAGAGGGGTGCTTCCTTTCGCGCGACCGAGGAAATCCATGACACAGACTGCAAGCGGGCGCAGGACGCGGTTCGAAACAGAGGTTCTGCCCCACCTCGACGCGATGCACCGCACGGCGATGCGCCTGACCCGCAACCCGAGCGATGCCGACGACCTGGTGCAAGACGCCGTCGTGAAGGCGTACCGCTTCTTCGACTCGTACGAGCAGGGCACCAACATCAGGGCATGGTTGCTGAAGATCCTGAGCAACGTGTTCTTCTCGAAGTACAAGCGCAACACCCGGGAGGGGAGCGTGGCCGCCATGGCGAGCACCGACCCCGTGGCCGACGGCTGGATCAGCCAGGCGTCGATCAGCCCGAGCCGCGAGCCCGAGCGCCTCGCCGAGCGACCGCTGGTCGAGGCCGAGGTCTCGCGTGTGCTCGATGAGGTCTCCGAAGATTTTCGCACCGTGCTGGTGCTCGTCGACATCGAGGGCCTGACCTACCGCGAGGTGGCCGAGGCCATGGGGTGTCCCATCGGCACGGTGATGTCCCGGCTGCACCGCGCGCGTCGCGCGGTCGCACAGAAGCTCGGCGTCACCGCCAGCGGGGACGTGGTGGAGGAGCGGGAGGTGGTGTCGCTGGACGCGTACCGCCGCCGCAAGGAGAGCGTAGGATGAGCTTCGGCTGTTCCGAGACGCGCCGCTGGATTGATTGCTGGGTCGACGGCGAGCTCGACCCCAGCGCGGCGTTGCTGGTCGAGACCCACGTGTCCCGTTGCCCCGGCTGTCGCGAAGAGGCCGACGTGGTGCGCGGGCTGAAGCGCGCCATGGCCGGGATGCGCGAGGCCTCGTGCCCCACCGCCCTGCGCCACCGCATCGCCGCGGCCCTCGACGAGGTCGACGACGGCGCGGCGCAGACCGTGGCCAACGCGCGTCGCCGACGTCACGGCGTCTCCTTCGCCCTCACGGGCGCGGCCCTCGCGGGGGTCGTCCTCGCCCGGGGCCTCGCGAACCGCGGCACGGCCACGCCCTACACGGGTCCCACGGCCATGGCGGGGGTGCTCCCGGTGGTCGAAGACGTCGCCCAGCGCCACGCGCGAGACCTCCCCGCCGAGGTCGCCGCGAGCGACCCCGCCGCGGTGGCGCAGTGGTTCCGCGGCAAGCTCGACATCCCCGTGCGCCCGGTGGTCTTTCGCGGCTCGTCGGCGCGGCTGCTCGGCGCGCGCATCTCCAACGTGCGCAACCAGGAGGCCGCGGCGCTCTACTATGACGTGAGCGGTCGCCGCGTGACCGTGTTCGTCTTCGACGGTGCGCTCATGCCCCGCGACAACGTGCAGCCCGCCATCGTCGACGGCCGACCCGTCTACGTCGCCTCCTCGCACGGATACACCGTGACCCTCATGGAGCAGCAGGGCGTGGGCTACGCCATCGCCACCGACATGGCGCCGCAGGAGAGCATGCACATCCTCTCCAACTGCGACCTCCGCTGACCCCTCACGCCTCCGCGTCGCCGCGCTGCTTCATGGAGGTGAGGGCCTCGCCCCGGTCAACGCGCGCGTAGAGCGCGGGCCAGTCGGCCCACTCGGTCTTCATCAGTCGGTCCATGCCCGCGGCCATGAAGCCGTAGTGCCCCGTCCAGCGCGCGTGGTGCAGCGCGTGGAAGGTGAACACATTGCCGAAGATCGTCGCCGCGCGCGACGCGCTGATGGGGAGGATGCACTCCACGTTGGCGTGCCCGAACACGTTGCCGAAGACGTTGAACGCGAGGTAGCCCGCCCACCCCGCGAACCCCAGCGGCACCACCTGCGACACCAGCGCGGGCACGCCGACGTAACCCAGCATCCAGAGCAACGCCTCACCCGCGCTCATGGACTGCCCCGTGAGCGGCGTCGTCACCTGCGACCGGTGGTGCCAGCGGTGGATGGGCACCAGCGCGCGGAGGTGCATCGCGCGGTGCAGGAACCAGTACAGCACCTGAAACCCGACGAGCATCCCTGCGAAGGTGAGCAGCTCGCGGGTGGTGCTCCCCGCGACAAAACGGATCGCCCCGGCGCGCAGGGTGACGGTGAGCGTGGCGGTGGTGATCGCGAGGAACACCGCGTTGCCCAGGAGCTCGAAGCGGTACTGCCCTTCAAAGAGCGGCACCGCGAAGATGCGCCGTTGTGGGAAGAGCCGCTCCGCCGCGAAGCCCATCGCCGACCCGAGGGTCGTGACGGCAAGGTGGGCCGCGAGGACGAGCCCCACGGTGGTGAGCCAGGAGGCCTCGGTCAACGCCCGCAGCATGACCGCGGACGATGGAGGCAGAGCTCGTCGGTGGCAAGGGAGCAGATCCCCCGCGCGCGTAGGCGGCGCGGGGGCGGGGAGGCGGAGGTCAGTTGAAGCGGCCGGAGAACTCCCGCGCGCGCTCGATCAGGTCGATGTAGGCCTGGAGCTGCGTCTGGAGGTTCGTCCGGGTGGTGCCGGTGGCCGTGCGGTAGCGGTTCGCGAGGATGTTCGCGTAGTTCAGCATGCGCGCGGCGATGCCGGTCTCGTTGCTGGCCTCGTCGCGGCGCGAGAGCCCGACGTTGGCGCCGGGCTCACCCGTGCGACCGCCGATGTGCACGGCGGTGTACGTGAGGTTGGTGAAGGGGCTGGTGAAGCTCACCATGTCGCGGCCCGGGGCCGTCGGCACCGCCCAGGTGTCACCCTCGCGCCAGAGCCGCGCGGAGAGCCGCGCGCTGCGGTCGAAGGCCGCGTCGAGCTGACCGAAGAGGAAGGTCAGCGCCTGCAGCTCCAGCGAGAAGCCGAGGTTGGGGTCGATGGCGCGGAGCATCGGGTCGCGGCCGTTCTGCCCCACGCCCGTGCCCTGGGGGAGGTTGAGCAGCGGGAGCCGCGTGCGGATGATCTCGGGCTCCACGCCCACGCCGCGGGGGCGCACCTGCGCGCCGATGTCGCCGTGGTCACGCGAGAGCAGCGAGCCGAAGAAGCGCAGGGTCTGACCCGGGTACAGGGTGTACAGGTTGATCTGGAACCGCTGCGGATCCTGGAACTCGATGAGGAAGCGATCCGGCGACCAGATGAAGGTGTCGGTGAGGTAGTCGAGCGAGAGCGACTTGTCGTGGAAGGAGCCCACGTTCACGATCTGCTCACGCCAGTACTGCCCCGCGCCGAAGGGGTACTGCGACTGGTAATCGCGGCCGGTGCCGAGGGGCAGGTCGACGCAGGTGTTGCCCTGCGCGCGGTCCCAGATGTTGGTGCCGTCGGCGCGGGTGACGAGGCAGTGGCGCCCGGCGCCGGGGTTCACCAGCGACGCGTTGGGCATCACGATGGCGTTGACGAACATGTCGACGATGGTCGCCGCGCCCAGCGCGCTGGAGCGGAAGTGCGGGCTCTCGAGCACCTGCTGCCACCCGGCCTGGTTGCCGAAGAGGTTCTGGTAGATGTTCGTGATGTAGGCCACGCCGCGCATGGAGTAGTAGGCCTGGTCGAGGTACCGACCGATCATGCGCCCGCGGTAGCTGTTGACGTTGAAGTTCGCGCGGCCGCGCGAGAACGCGTTGGTGAAGTAGTAGTCCTGGTAGCGCTGGGAGACGTAGCGCATGGACTCGAACATGTCCGCGCCGGCGTCGTAGCGCTGGTTGTTCCAGATGGAGTTCGCGTAGCCGTCGGTGTTGAACATGTACGGCACGAGCACCCTGCCGCCCTGCACGGGTCGGCCGTCGCGGCCGTTGAGCGCGACGTTGGTGTGGTCGGGCACCCAGTTGGGGCCGTACGCGCGACGCGTGGTCTCGCGGAGGAACACCGGGAAGCGGTTCTCGTCGGTGATGTTCGGCAGGCCGCGCGCGTTGAGCCCCACCACCCGCGGGATGTCGGTGTAGTGGAAGGTCCGCGGCGCGAAGCCGCCGGTCACCTGCTCGTAGGTGATGCGCAGCGCGCCCTGGTACCCGCCCGTCATCCCCTCGAAGAGGTTCAGCGCCGTGGCGGGCTCCTGCACCTCGTCGAAGGACTCCACGAGGTCGACGTAGCCGTGCATCACGAAGGCGCGGTCGTAGCGCCCGAGGCCGTGGGCGTCTTCGTTCCAGCCCTTGTACTCCATGACCGTGGAGTAGCCGTACTCCTCCACGCCCTCGCGCTCCTCCTCGGGGGAGTAGAAGGGGAGCCCGTCGGCCATGTGCTCGAAGCGCGGGCGGAGCTGGTCCGCGGGCAGCGAGGGGTCGGTGGCGTTGCGGGCCTCCGCGCGCACGCGGAGCTGCCAGTAGCGGTCGTCGTAGTTGAGCGCGTCGGCCGAGCCCATGAAGTTGTGGCGCTCGCCCACCGAGTGCCCGATCTCGTGGAGCATCACGCCGTAGCCGATGTACTGCTCCAGGTAGCGGCGGATCTCGGCGTAGTTGAGCTGACAGTTGCCCTGCTGCACCTGCTCGGGGCACGCGCCGCTCTGTCCCGCGGCGTGGAAGTTCCAGGTCTCGCCGAAGCGCACGTCGGCGGGGATCTGGTTGCGGCGGAAGCGGTGCAGCATCACCGCGATGACCTCATCGCTGAAGGCCATGGGCTCGAAGCGGCACTCGTGCTGCTCCATGAGCCCCTGGTAGTGGGCCTGCAGCGCGCGGAACTGCACGTCGTTCTGGCGGAACGGGGAGCTGCGCTCGGTGGCCGCGGGCGAGGGCGGCGCGGTCGGGTCGGCGTTCGCCGCGAGGAGCATCTCGCGGTCCATGAGCGACGCCTCGAGGGAGGTGCCGCGCAGCGAGGCCATGCGCGCCGCGGGGCTCTCGGTGGCGCCGACGGTGGGGAGCTGCTCGCGGTAGAGGCCCGCGAGGTTGCGCACGAAGGCGTCCTCGCGGGGCTGCCCGTCGAGGTCCACCGAGAGCCGCTGCACGTCCTCGGCGCGGATCTGCTGCGAGTCCACGGTGTGCAGGTGGTTCATGCGCGACTGCTGAATGAGCGTCTCGACCTCGGCGCGCGACGCCACGTCGCGGTGCACGGGTCGCGGCGTCAGAGGAACGTTGGCCCCGGTGCGCTCCTCGCGGGCGCCGTTCGCGCGGATGTAGTCGTACGCGCCGATGATCGTCTGCCCCTGCGCGAACTCCTCGGGCGTCACGTCGCCGTTGAGGATGCGGATCATGTCCGTCGCGAAGGCCGCCTGCGAGTCGGTGACGGTCTGCCACACCGCGCCGCGGCCCACGAGCACCTCGCCCGTGGACGGGTCGCCGGTGATCTGCGCGAGGCCCCAGGGGCCGTTGGCGTCGTACTGGTTCACCGACGCGATCATCGAGTAGCGCAGGTCGCCGAGGCGCGCGCTGGTGCCCTGGGGGCCGCACGCTTCGGTGTCCCACCCCGCCTCCCGGGCGCGGTCGAGGTCGGCCTGCGAGTGCGCGCCGGGGAGGCTCGGGTTGGTGCCCCACACGGGGTTGTGACACGCGGCGTAGGTCACCCGCGCGTCGCGGTTGCGCTCGCTGTTCGGGTCGCGCCAGGGCGCGCAGGCCGCGGGCGAACCCGCCGTGGCGCCGCTGGTCGTATCGAGCAGGCACTCGCGGTACCGCGCCTCGAGCACCGCGTGGCGGAACACCCGGTTCCACTCCAGGGCGAGGGAGCGCGTCACGGGCATGATGCGCTCGGGGTAGTTCTGCGAGAGGTGGTACGCGATGGGGCGCACCGTGCGCTTGCGGTACGGCAGGAGGCAGAGCCCGAAGCCGTCGTTGCGCACGTAGCGCACGTCGGTGTCGCAGGCCGCGCCCGCGCCCAGGCCCGCGCACTGCGCGTCGGCCATGCGCCGGGTCTCCTCCTCGTCGGCGCCGCGGGCGGGCGCCGCGCAGCGCACGTAGACCTCGCCGCAGGTGCGGGTGCCGGTGTCGCAGCGCGCCGTGGCCGAGACCCCGACGCAGTCGTTGTCGCTGCTGCACGCCACGTCGCCGGCCTGGTGGTCGAGGGTCCGACCGGCGGCGTTGGCGAGGTCGGTGACCTTGCCGTGGTGTTGCATCCACAGGTTGTGGCGGTTGGCGAAGTGACGCACCTCGGCCTGCCCCGGGCCGCCCACCGCGGGGTTGAAGCCCGCGCGGCGGTCTTCGAAGAACCCGAAGCGGTCGAAGCGGTGGCCGTCCATCGCGAGGGGCTGGTAGTCGCGCGACGGGTCCACGCGGCGAAAGGCCACGCGCATGGTGACGTCGGCGGGCTGGCAGCTCTCGTTGAGGCGATCGTAGAGCAGGCAGGCCTGGATGTTCCCGAGGCCCTCCAGGAACACCTGGTCGGGCCGCAGGATCATGCGGTTGGTGACGTCGAAGTAGCGCAGCGCCCGCGGCTGCCCGTTGAACGCGCCGTAGTCGAAGACGGGGCGGTTCGGGTCATCGGGGGTGTTGTTGAAGCTCGTGGGCTCCGCGGGGATCTGCCCGGTGATCCCCGAGAGCGGGTTGAACGAGCCCACGAGGTTGCGGGACCAGTCCACCCGCATGAACTGCCGCTGGTGCCAGGGGCGGTCGGTGGCGTTCTCCACCACGACGTTGTTCTCTTCGCCCGTGGTGGTGTTGTAGCTGCGCCGCACGTCGAAGTGCGACGTGATGGGGTAGGCCGCGACGATCTCGGTCTGCCGGGGGTTGTTCGCCACACTCGGGCGCGTGGGGTCGTTCTGCCCGCCGCGGAGGCGGTCGTACGCCTGCCGCGCGATGAGCATGCCCTCCGTGACCTCCCAGTAGATCCGCTCCACCTGGGTGTACGACGAGATGCCCGACCGACCCGTGGTCGGCGGCTTATCGATGATGGTGACCTGATGGTACCACTGCGCCTCGCGCTGCAGCGCCGCCGCCGAGAGCGAGCCCGGTCGCCCGCCCGCCGTCAGCAGTCCGTACTGCACCGGGATGAGCTCGGACTTGTCGAGAAAGTCCGGCTGCACCTGGTTGATCGGCGCACGCTCCTGCGCGCAGTTCGCGCCGCCCGTGGCCAGCGCGGCCGTGACGAGCATCGCCAGCGCGCGTCCGCTGGAACGCTGCGCGCGCGGAGCACCGCGGGAATGACCCGCGCGTGCCCCTCGTTCACCCTCATGAAACGACATCAATAACCTCCTGCGGAGACTGTGTGCACCAACGACCGAGGATAAGGCATCACGCAACGCCGGTGCCACACGGCCATCGCATAAATTCCGCGTTGCGTCCCGCGCTCCGCGGGCGAGGTGTTAGAAAGCTAACCCCACAAGAGTTGATCCCAGAAGGCTTCGGGCGTAGCACCACGCCGTGAACCTCCGCCGTCTTCTGTTCCGTGCGCTCACGCTCCCGCTGCTCGTCCTCGGCGGCTGTCCGCAGCCCCAACCCGGCATTGAGCTCGGCCGTTATCTCGTGGTCGCGACGCGCACCGGCGGCACCTGCGGCCCGCAGCAGGAGGAGGGCGCGTACTCGTTCCAGGTCGACCTCACGCTGCGCCCCGGCCTCGTCCGCTGGTCGCAGACCGCCTCAAGCCCCACCGATGGTACCTACGACCACGGCTCCCGCGCCTTTCGCCTGACCATGGAGCAGAGCCGCGTGCTTGCGCAGGCCAACCGCGCGGCGGAGTACCCCGGGTGCGTGATCGTGCGCGCCGACGCCATCGACGCGCGCTTTCAGGGCGCGGTGCCCGACCCCTCTCTCACCGACGGTGGCTCGGTGCAGGGCCCTCCCTTCGTCGGCACCTACACGATCCTCTGGTCGGGCGCCTCGGGCAGCAACTGCACCCCCTTCGTGGGCGCGACCTCCCAGCAGTGGGCGGCCCTGCCGTGCTCCACCACGTACCGCCTCGACGGCACGCGGCAGTAGACTCAGGCCAGCGGATCCATCGAAGACGGGATCTCGACCACCTCGGCGCCGCGCTTCTGCGCGAGGATGATCAGCTCTCGAGACGTCGCCCCAAAGAACGCGCCCGGCGTGCGCGGGTGCCCCGACACCTCAAGGATGCGAAAGCCCGCCTGGTGCAGCACCTGCCCGAGCTCGTGCAGGGAGTACAGCCGCACGCTGTACTCGATCTCGCGCTGACGACCGTCGTCGAAGATCATCGTGCGCTTCACGTTCAGCCGCGACGTGATGAAGTTGAACGAGGTCTCCTCCATGCACACGCAGCCGTCGCCCTCGAACCACGCCATCGCGGGCTGACGCTGGATCACGTGGTCGCGGTTGAGCACCTGCATCAAGAAGGTGCCGTGGGGCTTCAGCGCGCGGTGCAGCCGACGCGCGACCTCGGCGTTGCGCTCGTCATCGAAGAGACCAAACGACGTGCCGACGCAGTACGCGGCGTCGAAGGCGTCTTCGAACTCCATCTGCGCCATGTCGGTCTGCGACCACTGCACCTCGGCGCCCGACGCGGCCGCGGTCTCGAGCGCGCGGTTGATCATCGCCGGGGAGAGGTCGAGCCCCGTGAGGTCGTAGCGCCGAAGCGCGAGCTCGATGGCGTGGTGCCCGGGACCGCACGCGAGGTCGAGGATCGACGCGCCGGCCTCGGTGCCCAGCGCCTGCTCGATCCAGTCCACCTCGGAGAGCAGCTGCTCCCGATCGAGGCGGGGCAGGGTGCGGAAGTAGTCTTCGGAGAAGAGCTCCTCCCACCAATAGCGCCGCTTGCGCTTCGCCTCCACCACGGTCACCGCCGACGCGCGGGAGGGGATCTTGGGCGGCGCCTTCGCGACCTCGGGCGGCGGCGGCGGCAGCGAGACGTTGCGCGCAGACCGCGCCTCTTGCCCCTCGCCGTCGACCACGCCGTCGGGCACCGAGAGCCGCTCGAGCTCATCGTCGCCGCCGTCGTCAATGGAGAGCTCCACCCCATCGCCATCGGGACCCGCGGCGAAGACCGAAGGCGGCAGCGAGGTAACCTCGTCCATCGAGAGCACCGGGACCGACTCCCGGGGCTCCTCGCGCACCCGCGGGGGCAGCGGCGACGCGATCACCGGCGCGCGCATGCCCGGCGGGATCGACGGAGGCTTGCGCGGCGGCGGCTCCCGCAGCGACGCGACGACCTCATCCACGGGCCGCGGCGGGGGCGGCGGCAGCGCCGCGGGACGGACGTCGTCCGAGAGGTCGGCCTCGGGCACCGAGAAATCATCCGCGCTGATCGCCTGCACCCGCGGCACGGGGGGCGAGGGCACCGGGGTGGGCTTGATGAGGTCCAGCCCGATCGGGCGCGCCACGGGCGGCACGGGGGTGCGCGACACCGCAACCACCAGGGGGGACCCCTTCGCCACCGCCCGGGCATCTTCGGTGGGCACGACCACCCGCGGGAGCCGCGGCGCCGTGGGGGCGTCTTCGGCCGCGACGATCGGCGCCTCGGGGGGAGCCGGCTCGGCCGGCGGATCGGCGTCGGGCCCACCCAGCTTGCGGATCTTTCGACGCACCACCCGCATCGACGACGACGACGGCGACTGCGGCGGGTAGGCGATGGCGGCCATCGGCGGCGGCGGCGGCAGCGACATCGTGGTCAGCGACGGATCGATCTCGGCGCTCGCGGTCGGCGGCTCGATGGAGAGCGGCACCGGGGTGTGCTCGCCAAGGAGCCCGAGCACGTCGGGCAGGGCCTCGTCGCGCGGTGCACCATCGACGGGCACGACCAGGCGGCGACGCGCGCGCCGCCCGTCTTCGCCCGCGAGGGTCTCGGTGTCGTCTGTGGGCGCGGAGGCCTCGTCGCGGTTCTCCATCGCGTCCTTTACGCGCTCGTCCGTTGCAGCATTGCGTCGCCCATGCGCACCGGCCCCGCCGCGCGACCATCGGCCGCGGTCCACACCGCGCCAGACTGTGGAGGCACCAGCACCACCGCGGTGGAGCCTACCCGAAACAGCCCGACTTCGTCGCCCCGCGCGAGGCGCGGACCGTCCTCGCCGTAGTCCCGCTCCGCCGTCGCGCCGCCATGTGCGGGCCGCGCCGGACCCGGGAACGCCAGGTCAATTCCGCCCACCACGAAGGCGCCCACGAAGACCAGCGCCACGGGCCCAAGGCCCTCGCTCTCGATGCGCACCACCACCCGCTCGTTGCGCGAGAGCAGCCGCGGCACGTGGCGCACGCCGATGTCGTTCACGGGATAGAGCGTGCCCGGGAGGTGCCGCACGCGCCGCACGCGCCCCGCCACGGGGCTGTGCACGCGGTGGTAGTCCCGCGGGGAGAGGTAGACCACGGCGAAGTGACCGCCCGCGAAGTCTGCGGCCTCGGCCTCGTCGCCGAGGAGCTCCGCGGCGTTGTAGTCGTTGCCCTTCACCACGAAGCGCCGCGCGTCGTCGATGGGGCCGAGGTCGTCGAGGCGACCGTCGGCGGGTGACACCACCACGTCTTCACGGGCGTCGATGCGGTGCACCCCATCGTGCACCCGCCGGGTGAAGAACTCGTTGAAGGACCGAAACCCCCCGTCGGGCACCACCGCCTCGTGCATGTCCACGCGGTAGGCGCGCTGGTACGCCGAGAGGAATGGCCGCAGCACGGGCTGCGGGAGCCTTGCGGCGCCGAGGTGCCCGAGCAGCCGGGTGATGCGCTCCCGAGGGAGCACGCGAAGGATCTGCGCGGCGGTGCGTGTGGTCGCGGCGGTCATCGTCGGCAGTCGTAGGGGCCCCGGGGCATCGCCGCGGGGAACTCCGCGCGCAACGGCTGAAGCAACGGCGAAGGTAGATCGCCGCATGAAGCCCGGTCAACGCTGGAGTGTCGAGGCGCCTCCGCGACCCGGACCCGACGCAGACCGACGGCGCACGTTCCGGTCGGTTCCCTAGATCGCGTCGCCGCCGC
>JBILLI010000207.1:0-10920 GCA_044376155.1 Polyangiales bacterium | reverse complement strand
ACCCATCTGCTTCACCGCGCGCAGCAGCACGTCCAGACGACCCGGGTCGTCGGTCAGAAGGGCGACCATCCACTCGTGCGCGGCGCTCGGCATGCGCACGCCCACTGCGGACGCTGTGCCAGAATTGTGGTCCCTGAAATCACAGGGGATTTGGTCCGCAGGGTGGCGAAAACGGGGTGGCGAGGGGTGGCGAAGGGGTGGCGACGTCGCCACCCCCCATGCGCGGGAGCAGAACGCGCGGGCAGCGGCCGACTGGGACGCAACGAGCGACGCGGAGGAAGAACGCACGGAACGCGGCCGCGAGGCGCGCGTGAGAGGGGCGCGATGGAAGAACGCGTGGGTTGCGGCCGAACGGAACGCGGAGTGGGGCGCGGTCGAAGAACGCGCGGGCAGCGGCCGCGAGGAGCGCGCGGCGTGAGGTGCGCCGCAGCGCACGTTCGCATCGCCTCGGTGACACACTCCGACGCTACCACCACCACGCTGGCACCCGCGCCTCGAGCGTGGTGGGCCGCACGCCCAGCCCCTCGATTCGAACTGCATCCTGCTCGCGCAGCAGGGCCCGCGCGTGCTCGGCGCAGACCTCGCCCGAGCGGTGCGACCCGGGGTGGCCCTTCGGGTGGTTGAAGAGCTCGTGCAGCGGCGCCGCGGTGGCGCCGACGCCGCGGACGGCGCCCTCGGCGTCGGCGATGGCGCGGGCGTTCGCGACCACGCGGCGGACGTGCAGCCAGTCGCGGGCGGGGTCGTCGGTGCAGCACGCGCGGGCGGCAGCTTCGAGCAGCGGGGTGAGGGCGTCGAGGCGAATGGCGGTGAAGGGGCGAGTCAGGGCAGGTCGGCGTCGATCACGACCGTCGCGGGCTGGCTGGTGGCGACGTAAAAGTACAGCTCGCCCGGGTTGCCGACGCCCGACTGGCCCAAGGGCGTGCCGGTGCCCAGGCAACGGCGCGTCCCCGAGTTGGCCTGGCAGCCGCGGCCCGGGCCGTCGTAGCCGACGCTCGCGGTGACCCCGGGCGGGGTCGTCACGCGCAAGGAGTACGCGCCCGCCGCGCTCAGGCGCAGCGCGAAGACGCCGTCGTTGCCGCCGGTGCCGCAGTTGGTGTTCACGTCGTCGCGCAGGCCGCAGGTGCTCATGATCGTTCGCGACCGACCGCGGGCGTTGATGATCACCGGCGAGCCGCAGTTGTCGCCGTTGGTCACAGCGGCCGTGCAGGTGCGGCAACCGCCTGCGCAGCCCTGCACACGGAGGCAAGTGGTGCTGGAGACCGCGGCGCAGAAGGCGACTTCGGTCGCGCCCGGGCAGGTCGCGCAGGTGCCGGTGTCGGCCGGAGTCGGGACGTCCGGCGGCGGGGTCACGTTGCAGTCGGTCTGCACCCACACCCAGTTGGAGCCGGTGCACGCGCCGTTGTTCGGGCCGCGGTTGGACCCGGTGTAGCAGCGGCCGAGGTCACGGCAGAAGCCGCAGTTTGCGCGCGGGGTGCAGGTGCCGCAGGTTCCGCTCGACGAGCAGGGATCGGCCGGAACATCGACGGTGACGGGAACGTCGATGGAAACGGGAACGTCGGGGGTGACAGGAACATCGATGAAAACGGGCACGTCGATGAAAACGGGCACGTCGATGGAAACGGGCACGTCGATGGAAACGGGCACATCGGGGGCGGAGGGCACGTCGGGAGCGGCGGGCACATCGGGGACGACGCGCACATCGATGGGCTCAGGCACATCCAGGGCGACTGGCAGGTCGGTGGACGCGGCGACGTCGGGGGTGACGGGCGCGTCGGGGGTGACGGGCGCGTCGAGGGTAACGGGCGCGTCGGGGGTGACGGGCGCGTCGGGGGTGACGGGCGCGTCGGGGGTGACGGGCGCGTCGGGGGTGACCGAAGCGGTGTCCTGCGCGACGGCGGCGTCGGCGGGGGCCAGCGCGCTGCGATCGACGCCAGTGCAGGCCGCGAGCGCGTTGAAGAGAAGGCCCACCCAGGGCAGGAGCCGGCCGGCGCGAGTGCGCGAGGCAACTTCAACGGGCATCGCGCGAGCGTAGCGGAGCTCGCTGCGGCGGATCAACCTCGGCTTCGAGCGTTGGCGTTCGGCGTCAGTCCGCGGCGACGGGCAACCGCGAGCCTCGGGGGGCGTGACCCCGCCGCTCTCGCTCAACGTCGGGTCTTTGCTGGGCTTCGCACCGCCGTGCCCCGGCCGAGCATCCGACCGACGCCTGCACACCGTCGAGCACAACACCCGCTACGCGACGACGGCAACGCGCTCACGAGAGGAAATGAAGTCCAACGCGGTGCGACGGTCAGACACCCCCTCCCTCTCGCCCGCGTCCCCCGCGGAAGAAATCACCGCGTCCCGCCACGACATCGTTGCCCTCGACACGCACGGCCGCGTTCTTTGCGAGCCTCCGCGGCGTCGTCTCTGAAACGTTCGCGGCCACGGCCCGCGCGGCCCGCCCGGCCGTCACGCCACGCGGCCCACGCGGTTGCGACACGCGCGGCCTGTGTGGTCGCCAAAGCCTCTGCGTCCCAAGCGGTTGCGACACATGCGGCCCTCTCTCATCGATCGCGCGCCGTCCCGTCGCAGGCCGAGATGAAGCACGGCGAGCCCGCCACACACCGGCGGCGAACTCAGCGCGGAGAGCGACGCGGTGAAGGAGCGCACGGAACGCGACCGACCAGAGCGCGGCGAGCGACGCAACGACGGCGAGCGTCGCGCGACGCGCGATCACGGCGCGTCGACGAGGTCTGACCTGCCCGCCCTCAGCCCCGGTCGAGCCCGAGGAAGGCCCGCGTGCGCGGATGCGTCGGCGCGTCGAGCACCACGCGGGGAGGGCCCTCTTCGATCACCTCGCCGCCGTGCAGCACCAGCACGCGGTGGCTCACCTCGCGGGCGAAGTCCATCTCGTGGGTGACCACCAGCATGGTGAGACCGTCGCGGGCGAGGGCGCGCAGCACGTCGAGCACCTCGCCCACGCGCTCCGGGTCCAGCGCGCTCGTGGGCTCGTCGAGGAGCAGCGCCTCGGGCTCCATCGCCAGCGCCCGCGCGATCGCCGCGCGCTGCTGCTCCCCCCCCGACATCTCGTGGGGGTCCGCCCCCTCGCGGTGCGAGAGCCCCACGCGGTCGAGCAGCGCCCGCGCGCGGTCGCGGGCCTCGGCGACGCCCACGCCCTTCACGTGCACCGGCGCCTCCATCACGTTGCCCAGGGCGGTGCGGTGTGCGAAGAGGTTCCACTGCTGGAACACCATGCCCACCCGCGCGCGAATGGCCTTCAGCGCCGCGCGGTTCTTCGCCGCGCCGCCGGGGACCAGGGCGCTGCCCGCGACGCGCACCTCGCCGCGCTGAAAGTCCTCGAGGCCGTTGAGGCAGCGCAGCAGGGTGCTCTTGCCGCCGCCCGAGGGTCCCACCAGGGCCGCGACCTCGCCCTTCGCGAAGCGCGCGCTCACGCCGCGCAGCACCTCGCGCTCGCCCCAGGATTTGTGCAGCGCCGCGACCTCGATCATGACCGCGCCAGCCTCGCGTCGAGGCGCCGGGCGACGACGCTCAGGGGGTAGCTCATGGCGAAGTAGAGCCCCGCGCAGAGCAAGCCCGGGAGCACGTAGCTGCGGGTGTCGACCGCGGTGATGGTCATGCGCTTGGTGAGCTCGACGACGGTGATCACCGAGACCAGGGAGCTGTCTTTCAGCAGCGCGATGAAGTCGTTGGTCACCGCGGGGAGCGCGAGGCGAAACGCCTGCGGGAGCACCACGCGGCGCAGGGCGAGGGGGGTGGACATGCCCAGCGCGAGGGCGGCCTCCATCTGTCCGCGGGGCACGGCGAGGATGCCCGCGCGGTAGACTTCGGCCTCGTAGGCCGCGTAGTTCATCCCGAGGCCCAGCACCGCGGCGGTCACGGGCGCGAGGTTCACCACGTCGACGAGGCCGTAATAGAGCACGTAGAGCTGCAGGAACACCGGCGTGCCGCGGTAGAGCTCGACGTACGCCGCCGAGAGCCACGCCAGCGGGCGCGGGCCGTAGAGCCGGGCCACCGCGAGGCCGAGGCCCAGCGGGATCGCAAGCAGCATCGCGAGCACCGAGAGCCGCAGGGTCTCCCCCGCGGCGCGCACGAAGAGCCACGCCTGCGACACAGTCATGCCCCGGCGCGGCGGCGCCCGCCCGAGGATGCGGGCTTGCGACTCCGCGCTCCAGGTCGTGAGGGCGGGCTGGCGGTCGTTCCAGAGGTCCTCGCGCTGGAGGATGCGGGTGAGCTCGCCGCGGGCCATGACGCGCGCCAGGGCGTCGTCGAGGGCCTGCGCGAGGTCCTCGTCGGCGGGGCGCAGCGCCATGGCGTAGTAGCCCACCTGCAGGTCGCCCACGACGCGCAGCTCGGGGCGCACCTCGCCGTAGCGGCGGGCGATGATGTCGTCGAGCAGCACGGCGTCGGTGCGGCCGTGGGCGAGGTCGAGGTAGGGCTCCTCTTGCCCCTCGTAGCCCACGATCTCCGCGCGGCCGCGGAGCAGGTCTTCGGAGTACGAGGTGCGCAGGGTACCCACCCGAAACCCTTGCAGCGCAGCGAGATCGGCGCGCACGCGGGGGTCGTCGCGGCGGGCCATGAGCCGCGCGGCGAAGGCGTAGTAGGGCCGCGAGAGGCGCAGTCGCGCGGCGCGGGCGGGGGTCACCTCGAGGCCGTTGAGCACCACGTCGAAGGTCCCGCGCTCCAGCGAGGGGACCAGGGCGGTCCAATCGTTCTGCACGAACTCCGCGCGCACGCCGAGCTCGCGGGCGAGGGCGTCGGCGAGGTCGACCTCGAAGCCCTTGAGCCGCTGCGGGCGGTCCGGGTCTTCGTAGACGTAGGGCGCGCCGCCCTGAAGGTCACCGCCCCAGCGCAGCACCCCCGCTGCGCGCACCCGGGTGAGGGCCGACGGCGCGCGGGCGCGCGCGCACGACGCGCACAGCGCCGCGAGGAGCAACAGCAGCAGCGCCCGGGGGACCACCGCGACGGGTGTCACCCGCGAGGACCGCGCGGGTCAAGCCTGAGACATCCGTTCGCGCAGCGCGGTGACGGCCGTGGGCGTGCGCAGCCCGCCGACCCGAAAGCGCTGCAGCACGCGCTTGAGCTCGTCGACGCGAATGGGCTTGGCGACGAAATCGTCCATGCCCACCTCGGCGCACTTCGCCCGGTCCGAGGGCATGGCGTTGGCGGTGAGGGCGACGATGGGCAGCGGGCGGTCCTCGTGCCAGCGCGCGCGGATCTCGGTCGTCGCCTCGAAGCCGTCGACCTCGGGCATGCGGCAGTCCATGAAGCAGATGTCGTAGTGCTGGGCGAGGGCCCGGGTCACCGCCTCGCGCCCGTTGGGCACCACGTCGACGCTGCACCCGAGTCGCGAGAGCAGCGCGCGGGCGACCTTCTGGTTCACCGGGTCGTCCTCGGCGAGGAGCACCGACACCGCGAAGGGCGTCGAGGTCAGCCGCGGGATGGCCGCGGAGGTCCCCTTGAAGGTCGCCGGGCGCGTGGGCCCGAGCAGACGGAACAACGCCCGTCGCAGGTGCTCGGGGTTCAGCGGCGCGCGGAGCACCGCGTCGACGCGCGCGTTGTCGGGCGCCTCTTGCGCGTCGTGGACCAGCACCACCCGGGTCCCGCGCAACCCGCGGAGCGCCGCGAGCGTCTGCGACGTGCCCGCAGGGTCGCCCGCGCAATCGACCACCACCGCGTCGCCGCGCAGCGCCTCGGGGTGCGCCTGCAGCGCGGCGTGGCTCACGGCGCCGATCACCTCCGCGCCGCTGCGACGGATCTGCGCGGCGAGCACCTCGCGCCCCACGGCGCGGTCGCTCACCACCGCCACCCGTCGCCCCCGCACATCCACGGCCAGCGACGCGCGGACGACCTCTGCCACCGCCGGTACGCGCAGGGCGAAGCGCGCGCCCGCCCCCGGCTCGCTCTCGACCGTGACCTCGCCGCCGAGCAGCCGCGCGATGCTCGCCGCGAGCGCGAGCCCGAGGCCCACGCCGCCCTCCCGGCGCGTCGACGACGCGTCGACCTGGTAGAACGCCTCGAAGATCCGCGCCTGATGATCGCGCGCGATGCCGGGTCCCGTGTCGGCCACGGTGATCGTCAGGGCGTCGTTCGCCCAGCGCAGCGAGACGCGCACCGCGCCCTCGTGGGTGAACTTCAGCGCGTTGCCCAGCAGCGCGCAGAGCGCTCGACGCAGCAGGCGCGCGTCGGCCCGGAGCAGCGCGGGCATCTCGCCCTCCACGTCGATGTAGCGCCCGACCCCCGGCGCCGCCGCGCCCACCTCGGGGGCCCGCAGCACCTCGTGCACCAGCTCGCAGGCATCGAGCGGGACCAGGTCGGGGGCGACCTCGTGGGCGTCGAGATGGATGAGCAGCAACAGGTCGTCGACCAGCCGCAGGAGCGACTCGGCCGAACGGACGAGGGTCCGCACCTGCTCCCGCGCGGCCGGCTCCAGCGCCGCCCCCTGGAGGAGCTCCGCCATGCCCAGCACCCCGTTGAGCGGCGTGCGCAGCTCGTGGGTCATCGCCGCGAGGAACTGCGACTTGGCGCGCTCCCCCGCCTCGGCGTGGACGCGCGACGCCTCGAGCCGCGCGATGCCCTCGCGCAGGGCGTCGACGGTGCGCACGAGCGCCCGGCGCATGCGACCGAACTCGTCGTTGTGCGCGTCGAGCGGCGGTGAGTGCAGGTCACCCGCGGCGATGCGCTCCAGCACGCGCACGGTGTCTTCGAGCGGCGCCGAGATGCGCCGGGAGACGGCGAGGCTCGCGCGGGTGAGGCTCGCCGCCAGCGCGACGATGAAGAGCAGCAAGCAGCCGCCGCTCCACACCAGGAGGGCGTGCACCCGCGCCTCCACCGCGCGCTGCTGGGCGGAGGCCGCGACGACCATCTCGTCGACGCCCATGCGGTGGGTCTGGAACACCGCACGCAGCGGGCCCCGCACGACCTGCCGCGCGCGCGTGCGATCCCCGCGGCGCATCGCCGGGAGCAGCTCGCGGTGGATGAGCGCGTAGAAGACCTCGACCGGCACCATCGCCCGCTCGAAGGTCGTGCGCATCGCCTCGCCCCGCAGGCGCGCGCGCCAGAAGCGCCCGCGCGCGGACCACTCCCGGCGGTGACCCTCGAGCTCTGCCTCAAAGTGGGGCAGCTCGTGCGCCGGCGCGTCGACCATCTCCAGCGCGTGCGCGTAGGGCTCCACCGCGTAGAGCGGAGGGGGATAGACGTCGGTGACAAACGACATGCTGTCGTACAGCCGTTGGTACACCGGGCCGTTCACCCGAAGGGTCAGAACGGCCGTGCCGAGCACCAGCACGCAGAGGCAAAGGCTCGCGAGGCCGAGCGACACCATCAGCGTCAGCCGTTGGGCGACGGTGCGGTCCTGCAGCCATGTCGAGGGGCTCCACACGCCGTCGAGAGAACGGCGCGCGTCCCGCCGTTCTTGAGCTTCGTCAGCGTGCGAGGGCGCAGCGAAGGCGTGTGAACCAGGTCTGGATGCGTCCGTCCCGTTGGTCCCGGTACAGCACGCCGACGTCGCCCTCGGGGCCTCGCGCGAGCAGGGGGTACACCGCGGCGTTGCGCATCCCGGGGGAGAGCTGCGTGAGCTGCGCCTCGGGGGTGCGGGGGTTGAGGTTCGCGTCGAGGGTCCGCGCGAAGAGGCTGTACTGCGCGCCCACGCGGTCGTCGGCCCACACCAGCAGCACGCGGTCGCCGAGCGGGAGCAACTGGGGATACCGCGAGAAGCCCCCGTCCATGGTGAGCCGTCGGGGGGTGCCCACGGCGAGGCCCGCGGGGTCGCGCAGGGCGCCCCAGACCTCGCGGTCGGCAGACGACTCGTCGTCGTCGAACCAGGCGATGACCCAGCGGTCGCGGTTCCACACGATGTTCGCGCCGATGGCGTTGAAGCCCGCGGGCGAGACCCGCTGGTCGGGGCCCTGCCGCGAGAGGTCCCGCGCGTAGGGGGCGAACCAGATGCCGCGGGTGCCGCCGCCGCGCCCGTCGAGCCACGCGATGCCGAGGCCCCGCTCGCCCACGGCGAGGGAGGGCGCCTCGCTGTTCGCCCGGTCGCGGGTGATCCGCTGGTTCGGGAGGATCAACCTCCCCTGCTCGTCCACCCGCTGCGCGTAGATCTCGTAGCCGCCGCTGCCGACGCTGTCGCGCTCGTCCTGCCACGCGAGGATGAACTCCTCGCCGGTCCACGCGATCGTGGGGTTGATCGAGAAGCCCGGCGCGTTGGTGATCCGCAGGTCGGGGCCGAGGCGCTCGCCGTCGGGGGTGAGACGGTTGAAATAAATCTCGTAGCCGCCGCCCGCGTCGCGGCGGTCTTGCCACACCGCGCCGAGCACGTTGCCGGTCCACGCCACGGCCGCGCCGAAGGCGTCGTTGGGGGTGGTGGTGACCGCGCGCTGGGCCTCGCGGCGGGTGCCGTCGCGGTCCATCGCGGCGAAGTACACCCGGGCCTTGCCCATCTCGTAGCCCCAGAAGCTCGCGGCGTAGCGCATCCCCGTCCAGGCCACGCCGCCGGGCGCCGAGGGGGCCACCGCCTCGTCGCTCACCCGCACCGAAGTCCCTGCAGGAGAGAGGGTTGCGTCGTCGTCGATGACCCCGTTGCAGTCGTCGTCGAGGCCGTTGCACACCTCGGTGGCGCCGGGGTAGACCCGGGGATTGGTGTCGTCACAGTCGTCGCCGCAGCGGTCGGGGTCGCCGGGGCGGGAGCCCGGTCGGGGCGCGCGAAAGCCGTCGTTGTCCCGGTCGTCGGTGAGGAACACCCGCTGACACGCCCGCGCGTTCTCGTCGCAGACGCTGTCGATGCAGGGGTCACCGCCCGTGAGGCACACCACCGGCGCGCCCGGGGAGCACCGCCCCTCGAGGCACACCTCGGCGCCCGTGCACCAGCGCCCGTCGTCGCACTCCGCGTCGGTCACGCACGGCGTCGGCGGCGGACCGGCGTCCAGCGGGTTGAGCCCCGTGCGCGCGCCGCACCCGAGGAGCAGCAGCACCCCGACCGCGCGACGGCTCACTGACACGCCCCGAAGTCGGGCAGGTCGGTGGGCTCACACACCGCGCCGCGGGGGCAGGGGTCGCCGCTGCCGTCGAGGCGACACAAGCGCAGGCAGCGGTTCATCGCGCCGGTGATGAAGCACCCGCTCCCTGGCGCGCACTCGCTGCCGCTCTGGCAGAAGCGGCCCTGCCCGGTGGTGCCCGCGGCGAAGCACTGCGCGCGGTAGGTCTCGCTGGCGCAGCGCTCGGCGGGGTATTCGATGAACGCGTAGCAGCCCTGCCCCGAGGGACACCCCGATTGCGCGAAGGGGTCGCACTCGTACGCGCGCATGGGCGCGGGGCGCGGGCCCGGGCAGGCGTCTTCGCGAAAGACGTCGAAGCCCCCGGCGTCGAAGTACGGGATGTCAATGCGCGCGTCCCACGCGTCGCGCGCGCCGGGGCGGTCGGACCGGGCGGCTCCGCCGTCGAGGTCCGTGCCCGTGGGCGAGACCGCCGACGCGCAGCCGAGGGAGAGCACCGCCAAGACACATGCGCGCATCACTTGGGGATTGTGCAAGGGCCGCGCCCGCTGCACAAACAGGGAGCACGCCGGTCGCGCGGTCGCGCTGTCAGGATTCGCACGCCCCCGCGCGCGGGTGGTGAAGGAGCACGGATGCAGTACACGGTTACCCTCATCCCTGGCGACGGCATCGGCCCCGAGGTCACCGAGGCCACGCAAGAGGTCATCGCCGCGGCGGGCGTGCAGGTCCAGTGGGAGCGCTACGACGCCGGCGCCCGCGCCGAAGAGACCCTGGGCACGCCGTGCCCCGATGAGCTCATCGCGTCGATCCAGCGCAACCGCATCGCGCTCAAGGGCCCGCTGAACACCCCCATTGGCACGGGCTTTCGCTCGGTCAACGTCACCCTCCGCCGCGCCCTGGACCTCTACGCCAGCGTGCGCCCCGTGCGCTCCCTGAAGGGCGTGCCCGCGCGGTGGGAGGGCGTCGACCTGGTGATCATCCGCGAGAACACCGAGGGGCTCTACTCGGGCATCGAGCACATGGTGGTCCCCGGCGTCGCCGAGAGCCTCAAGGTGGTCACCGAGCGGGCCTGCCAGCGCATCACCGAGTTCGCCTTTCGCCACGCGCGCTCGCGGGGGCGCAAGCGCGTCACCGTGGTGCACAAGGCCAACATCATGAAGCTCACCGACGGGATGTTCCTCGACGTGGCGCGGCGCGCGGGGCGGCGCTTTCCCGACATCGAGACCCACGAGGCCATCGTCGACGCCTGCGCCATGGGCATGGTGCGCGACCCCACCCGCTACGACGTGCTGGTCATGGACAACCTCTACGGCGACATCCTCTCCGACCTCGCCGCGGGCCTCGTGGGCGGCCTCGGCGTGGTGCCCGGCGCCAACATCGGCGACGAGTGCGCGGTCTTCGAGGCCGTGCACGGCTGCGCGCCCGACATCGCCGGGCAGGGCGTGGCCAACCCCACCGCCCTCGTGCTCTCCGCCGCGATGATGCTCGACACCATGGGCGAGCGCGACGCCGCCCGCCGCATCGAGGGCGCCGTCGAGGCCATCTACGCCCGCACCGACACCCGCACGCCCGACCTCGGCGGCGCCGCCACCACCGCGGATTTCACCCGCGCCCTCATCGCCCTGCTCTGACCCCGCGGCTCGCTGACGCCCGTCCCTCCCGCGCAACCCCCTGCCCACGCCGCCGACGCCCAGGGTGATGGCGCGGTGCCAATACACGTATGCCTTCGTGTGTCAAGATGCGTACCCGACGCCGCATGTAGGGCCATGACACATGCCCAGCGCGGCTGTTTGCCTCACTCGGAGGACGGTGCACTCTCTCGCAATGCCGCTGAGACCTTCGCGCCATTCGGGTTTCGTCGTGATCCTCGCGACGATCGCAGGGTGCGGCGGTTCCGCCGCGGTCGATGCGCCGCAGGAGGCATGGAAAG
>JBILLI010000913.1:0-2907 GCA_044376155.1 Polyangiales bacterium | reverse complement strand
ACGTCGCCGACGATGGCGCCGCGGCGGTCCTCCCGCCAGCGGGTCATCGCGTCGGGGGGCACCACCATCTCGTTGTAGACCGTGAAGAACGAGTCGGTGTCGACCGCCATCGACGCGAAGAACTCGTTGGGCTGGCTGGGGAGCTTCGCGCCGAACCAGTTCGCCCACGTGGCGCTCTGCACCCCGTTGATCCCGCGCACCGTGTCGGCGTAGCGCCGCGGGAGGTCGAGGATGAAGCTCACCTTGTGGCGCGTGGCCACGCGGTCCTGCGCGGCGTGGGTGACGGCCACGTTGGTCGCGGTGACCACCGTGCGGAGCATCACGAAGGCGACCACCGCCACCGCCACGCCGAGCACCGTCATCACCGCGCGAAACCGGTTGCGCCCGATGTTTCGCACCGCGATGGACACGAGGTTCACTGGAGCGTCCCCTTGTCCATGCGCTGCACCCGCGTCGCCCGCTCCGCCGCCGCGGGGTCGTGGGTCACCATCACGATGGTCTTCTTGAACTCCGTGTTGAGCTTCACCAGGAGGTCGAGAATGGCATCGGCGCTCTTGCGATCGAGGTCCCCCGTGGGCTCGTCGGCCACAAGGATCGTCGGGTCGTTCACGATGGCCCGGGCGATGGCCACGCGCTGCTCCTGGCCGCCCGAGAGCTGCCGGGGGTAGTGCCCGGTGCGGTCCTCAAGGCCCACCACGCGCAGCGCGATGAGGGCGCGCTTGCGGCGCTCGTCGCTGGAGAGCTTCGTGAGCAGCAGCGGGAGCTCCACGTTCTCGGCCGCGGTGAGCACGGGCATGAGGTTGTAGGACTGAAAGATGAACCCGAGGTGCCGCGCACGAAACGCCGCGAGGTCGCCGTCGCTCATCCCCCCGAGCTCGTTGCCCGCGACGTGGACCTTGCCCGACGTGGGTCGGTCGATGCCCGCGATGAGGTTCAAGAGCGTGCTCTTGCCCGAGCCCGACGGACCCATCAGCGCCACGAATTCCCCCGTGGGGATCGTGAGGTTCAACCCGTCGAGGACCGTGAGGGTCTCGCCGCCGCGAGAGAAGCTCTTCACCACCCCGCGGAGGTCCACCAGGGCCTCCTTTGTGTCTGTCTCTCGATACGCCGTCGTCACCGCATGACCTCCTTCACCGGACTTCCATCCGAGAGCGCCGCCGGCGGGTTCAGCACCACGTGCGCCCCCGGCGAAGGCCCCTGCACCAGCTCGTAGCTCTCCCCCGACCGCGGCCCCAGGGTCACGTTGCGCACGCGGGCCACGTGGTCTTCCACCACGAAGACCACCTGCGCCCCGCTCCGCGGCACCACCGCCGCCGCGGGGATCATCGTGCGCGCCCGCGCCCGCAGCGCCTCGGCGGGGATCTCTTCGGTCAAGAACGACACCCGCGCGCTCATCTCGGGCAGCACCCCCGTCGCGTCGGCCAACCGCACGCGCACGGGCACCGTGCCCTTGGATCGGTCCACCCGTCGCCCGAGCTCGCTCACCGTGCCCCGCAGCCTGCGATCGGCGAACGCGTCGAGCGCGACCTCACACGGCCCGCCCACGCGCACCATGCCCAGCCGCGCCTCGGGCACGTCGACCTCGACCACCAGCGACCCGGGATCCATCACCTCGATGACCGCCGCCGTGGCGCTCGCGGTGGTGGTGCCCGAAATCGCCCCCATGCCCACGAGCTCTCCCACCTGCGGCGGGCGGTTCATCACCGTGCCGCCGAAGGGCGCGGTGACCGTGAGCTGCCCGAGGTTGATCCGCAGGCTCGCGACCTCCGCCTGCGCCGCCCGCACCTCGGCCTCCGACGCGGCCACCGACGCGCGCAGCGAGCCCATGCGGGCCTCGAGGTCTTCGACCCCCGACCGCGGCGCCGCGCCCGACTCCACCAGCCTGCGCTGACGCTCCATGGTCACCTGCGCCTCGGTGATCGCCGCCCGCGCCACCGCCACCCGCGCCTGCGCCGCGCTCGCCCGCGCCGTCGACGCCGCGATGGCCGCGCGCTGCTCCAACGCGTCGAGGGTGAGCAGCACCTGCCCCTCGCGCACGGTCTCGCCCTCGCGCACGTGCACCCGCGCGACGCGCCCCGCCACCCGCGGCTGCACCCGCGACACGGTGAGCGCGATGACGTAGCCCGTGGCCGTCACGCTCGTCGATGCTTGTGACGGAGACACCGCGCGCACCTCGTCGACGCGCACCTCGGTCTTGAAGACCCGCGCCTCGACCCGCGGCCACGCGTACACCGCGCCCGCGCCGAGGCCGCCCAGGAGGCACAGCACGAAGAGCGCACGGCCAAGGCCCGAAGGCCCCGCGCGCTTCGGAGGGTCGCGGTCGATGCGAAGGGCGTTGAGGTCCGCGGAGAGGGAGTCCGACACGGCGAGGCCCCGGGTATCACCGCCCGGGGCACTGCGCAAAATTTCAGCGTCGGGAGACTGGCAGGGATCAGGCCCGCGGAATCGCGGGCCGTGGGGTGGGATCAGTTCGCGGGCAGGCGCACGCAGGGGGCCGACAGGCCGGGCGCGGCGGGCTCGCGGTCGAGGCAGAAGAGCGCCGAGAGCCGGCTGTTGCCCGTGCCGCCGACGGTGCCGATGGCGAAGACCGTCTGGCTCAGCCCGCGCGGAACGAGCGCGGGGAGGTTGAAGGGCGAGTAGCTCACCACCGCGGTGTTGGTGCCCGCCACGCGCACCTGGATCGTGCTGCCGCTGATGGGCGCCACCGAGAGGTAGCCGAAGCTGTCACGGCTGGGGTTGATGCCCACCGCGGCGAAGGGGGTGTTGGTGAACACCGGGGTGAAGGTGCCGCCGTTGACCAGCCCGACATCGACGTTGGGCGCGCCGGGGCTGAGGTGCACGAAGCGCAGGTTGGCGCGGCCGAGGTCGGGGCGCACGTTGCCGTCGACGAAGGCGCGGAGCCCGAAG
>JBILLI010000912.1:0-2909 GCA_044376155.1 Polyangiales bacterium | reverse complement strand
CGTCGCGGTTGTAAACTGGATCCACACCTGGCGCGGCCGCGGGCTGCGCTGGCCGGAGGACGCGATGCTGGACCTCACCGAGACCGAAGCCTTTCTCGAACGCCAGTTCGCTGCGGGCATGCAGCAGGGCATGCAGCAGGGCATGCAGCAGGGCATGCAGCAGGGCCTCCTGCGCCTGTTCTCGCGACGACTGGCGCGCGCGCTCTCGGACGGCGAGCGCGCGGTGATCGTCGCGCGACTTGAAACCCTCGGCGCCGACCGCCTCGGCGCCGTCGTCCTCGACCTCTCCGCCCCCGAGCTCGCCGCCTGGCTCGCCGATCCCACGTCCCGGTAGCCGCCGCGCCCGCGCCTTGGGTGCGCCCTGACGAATTCTCTCCCCCGCGGGAACCCTCTCCGACACCCGCTGTCATTCCCCACAGCGCGACGACGATCGCGCGGCACCGGTGGCGCGATGGGAGCGCGCACGGGGCCGCGCGCACGGACACGTCCGCGCCGAGGGAGCCGCCGCCATGACCCACGTTGCCGATCACGCCCTGCCCGTCGCCGCCCGCCTCCCCGTCGTCGAGGACGAGGCGCTCTACCAGCTCATCAAGCGCACCGACATCAACGCCAGCGACGTCGAGGACCTCGCGTCCACCGCGGTAGAGGTCTCGGTCCTCTGGAAGAGCGCGATCCTGCACGTGGCGCATCTCTCTGCGGGGCAGCGCTTCTCGCTCTCCTCGGTGACCCCGACGCTCCCCTCCCCCACGCGCCGCATGGCGCCCGGACTCGCCGCGGGCGCCGTGGCCCTCGCGGTGGGCACCCAGGGCGTGGGCTACGCCGCGGGCGTCGGGGCCGCGATCACCGCGGCGACGTTGGGCGTCGGGATGCACGCGCACCTCCAGGGCGAGCGCGTGCGCACCGACCCCACGCGCTTCGTCGTCGACCGCGAGACGCTCGGGTGTGACGAGGCCGTGGTGATCCGCCACGAGGGCGGCGCGCGCTTCGTGTTCCCCGCGGGTGCGCAGGGCGAGGTGGAGATCGACGGCGTGCGGCGCTCCCTCGCGGAGATCGACGCGCTCGGCCTCGCGCGCCCCGCGGCCGACGACCCCACGCTGCGCGAGCTCGCGTTCGTGCCCGGCGGTCGTTACCGCCTCGACCTCGGCGAGCTCAGCGTCGTCGCGAAGGAGGTCCGCGCGGCGCGTCGCCTCGCCCCCGTGCTGCAGCGCGACCCGGTGATGGGCCGCGTGGCCCTGGGCACGGGCGTGGTCATGGCCGCGCTCATGGGCGTCGTGCGCCTCGCCGTGCCCGACGCGGGGATGCTCTCCTCCGAGGACCGCGACACCCGCATGGAGCTCCTTCGCAGCGCGGTGGAGCGCGCGATGGAGCGCGAGCCGGTGCAGCCTCCCCCCGAGCCCCAGCAGGGCGCCGCCGCGGGCAGCGCGCACCAGGGCCCCAACGGCGCCATGGGCGACCGCCGCTCCACCGCCGACGGGCGCTACGGGATCCAGCGTCGGCAGCCCACGCCGTCCATCCCGCGCACCCGGGATCAGGCCGCGCGCTCGGGCATCCTCGCGCTGAACCTGGGCATCGGCGCCGCCGCCCCCACCGCGGGGAACACCCCGAGCTCGCCCTTCGGCGCGCTGGTGGCCTCGGGCAACGACGAGCGCGATGCCAACGGGCGCATGGACGGCCCGCAGCTCGGAGAAGGTTCGGGCTACGACGGGCTCGACGGCGTGGGCACGGGCTGGGGCGGCGGCGGCGACGGGACCAACACCATCGGCGTCGGACGCCTCGGCACCCTCGGCAACGGCGGTGACTGCCGCGAGGGACAGAACTGCGACCACGGGCTCCGCGCGGGCTCCCGGCTCCGTGACCGGCGCACGCACTACGAGGTCACCGCGCGCCCGCCGCAGGTGAGCGCGGGGATCTCCCCCGAGGTGATCCGCCGCGTGGTGCTGCGCAACCTCCCGCAGGTGAACCGCTGCTACGAGCAGGGGCTCAGCACCAACCCCCACGCCGCGGGCCGCGTGTCGGTGCGCTTCGTGATCGCCCCCGGGGGCTCGGTGCTCGGCGCGGCGGTGGCTGACGACACCGTGGGCATCCCCGCCGTGGGCGAGTGCATCGCGGGCGCCGTGCGCCGCTGGAACTTCACCGTCCCCGCCGACAGCGGCGCCATCACCGTGACCTACCCCTTCTCGCTCCTCCCCGCCGACGGCTGATCGCCACCGACATGTGGGGGGCGCTCTCACACCCTCGCAACCTTTGCAGACCTCCGCGTGGATGTGACGGCCCCCGCGGAGTGCGTGCTAAGGTCTGCCCCCGCGGCGGCGTTTACGTCGGGGTGCTGGTGACACATGGCTGAAGATCCTTTGAGCGTTCATGCACGCGCCCGCGTGGGGCGGGTGCTGCGCGGGAAGTGGACCCTCGATCGCCTCATCGGCGTGGGCGGAATGGCGGCGGTCTACGAGGCCACCCACCGCAACGGCTCGAAGGTGGCGATCAAGATGCTCCACCCCACCCTCATGTTCGACACGGGCTTCGCGCACCGTCTCGTGCAGGAGGGCTACGTCGCCAACAAGATCAATCACCCCGCGGCGGTGAAGATCTACGACGACGACACCGACGAGGTCGACGGCGCGGTCTTCCTGGTGATGGAGCTGCTGCAGGGCAACACGCTCTCGGCGGTGCGTCGGCAGCGCAAGCGCTTCGCCGAGGTCGACACGCTGCGGATGATGATCCCGGTGCTCGAGTGCCTCGGCAGCGCGCACCAGAAGGGGATCATCCACCGCGACGTGAAGCCCGAGAACCTCTTCGTCACCCCCGACGACTCGGTGCGGGTGCTGGACTTCGGCATCGCGCGCATCAACGACGGCTCCAACGTCTCGCAGACCCGCACCGGCATGGTGGTGGGTAGCCCGGCGTACATG
>JBILLI010000911.1:0-2919 GCA_044376155.1 Polyangiales bacterium | reverse complement strand
GCGCTGCAGCTCCCACGCGGTGAGCCTTCCCCCCTGGAGCAACGGCCGGGTCTCGTCGACGTACACGTGCAGCCGCGTCCCCCGCTCCCACGCGCGGATCACCACCCCCAGCGCGGTGCCCACGCCCACCGTGGCGAGCCCGCCGGTGTTGCAGTGCGTGAGCACGCCGTCGCCGTCGGAGAGCAGGGCGCCGCCGTGGGTGGCCATGGCCTCGCCGAGGGCGACGTCCTCGTCGAAGACCGCGAGCGCGGCGTCGCAGAGGGACTGCGGGTCCTCGGGGGTCCATCGGGCCATGACCCGGTCGACCATGGCCGCGAGGTTCACCGCGGTGGGGCGGGCGTCGCGGAGGAGCGCGGCGGCCGTACGGATGGCCTCGGGGGGCTCACGCCGGGCGGCCATGAGTCCCAGGCAGACCGCGCCCGAGACGCCCAGCAGGGGCGCGCCGCGCACCGCGAGGGTGCGGATGCAGTCGGCCATGTCGTGCGGGTTCGTGGCGTCGACCCAGCGCGACTCGTCGGGGAGAAACCGCTGGTCGAGGAGCTCGACGCGGGCGCCGTCGGAGCGGAGGCCGAGGGAGGAGAGCGGGCGCATCATGGCCGCGTACCCTACCGCGAGGGCAAGGGACGCGGCGCGGGAGATGCGCCCCGCGGGAGGGTCAGCGGTTCACGCAGAGCGCGAAGCGGTTGGAGGTGTTGGCGCCGGTGGAGCACCAGCTGTTGGTCTCTGCCCCGCAGCCGCCGCCGCCGCTCCAGGCGCCGGCCATCCACTGGTACACGCCGTTGAGCGGCGTGCACCCCGGGGGATCGGTGTTGCAGAGCGCCCGCGCGAGGAAGCGCATCGGGTTGCCGCACTCCTGCTCCAGGGTCGTGGTGCGGCAGCCCGAGGTGCTGCTCCACGAGCAGCCGCCCGCGTTGCAGGGCACGATGAGCCCGGCGTTGGTGCAGGCGTTGGCGATGTTCGTGTCGCTCATGGTCCCGCTCACGGGGACGCGGTACCAGGTGACCCCGGCGACGGTGCCGAGCACCGTGGCGCTGCGGCACACACCCGCGCCGCAGGTCTGGCCGCCCGGGCAGACCACCCCGCAGGCGCCGCAGTTGGTGCTGTCGGTCTGCGTGTCGCGGCAGACGCCCGAGCAGTTGGTCTGTCCGGTGCCGCAGGTCACCTGGCAGGTGCCAGACTGGCACGACCGCCCGCTGGCGCAGGCGTTGTTGCAGGCGCCGCAGTGCGCGTTGTCGGTGCGGGTGTCGCGGCAGGCGCCCGCGCAGAGCAGCAGCCCGCTGCCGCACACCGAGGAGCACGCGCCGCTGGAGCACACGAGCCCCGGGGCGCAGGCGTTGTTGCACGCGCCGCAGTGCGCGTTGTCGGTGGTGAGCACGCGGCAGGTGCCGCCGCAGTTGGTCGACCCCGCGGGGCACGAGACCTCGCAGCGGCCGGCGTTGCAGCGGTTGCCCGCGGGGCACACGGTGCCGCAGGCGCCGCAGTTGTTGCCGTCGCTCTGGAGGTCGCGGCAGACGCCGTTGCAGGCGGTCTGCCCGGTGGGGCACACGAGGGTGCAGGCGCCGAGGCGACAGACCTGTCCGGCGATGCACGACGTGCCGCAGGCGCCGCAGTTCGCGCCGTCGTTGGTGAGGTCGCGGCACACGCCGCTGCAGTTGGTGGAGCCGCCGCCGCAGCTCACCTGGCAGGCGCCCGCGGAGCACACCTCGCCGTTGCCGCAGGCGCGGCCGCAGGCGCCGCAGTTGGCGCGGTCGGTGGTGAGGTCGCGGCACGAGCCGGTGCAGTCGGTGAGCCCGGTGCCACACGAGACCCGGCAGAGGCCGTCGGAGCAGACCTCGCCGTTGCCGCAGACGCGGCCGCAGGTGCCGCAGTTGCGCCGGTCAGACTCGAGGTCCCGGCAGGTGCCCGCGCAGTTGGTCAGCCCGACGCTGCACGACACGGTGCACGCGCCGTTGGCGCAGACCTGCCCGCTGGGGCACGCGTTGTTGCACATGCCGCAGTTCTGCCGGTCGGTCTGGAGGTCGCGGCAGGTGCCGCCGCACACCGCGAGCCCCGCGGCGCACGAGACCCGGCACATGCCGCCGGAGCACACCTGCCCGCTCGCGCAGGCGATGCCGCAGGCGCCGCAGTTCGCGTTGTCGGTGGCGAGGTCGCGGCACGACCCGCCGCAGCTCGTGGAGCCGTCGGAGCACGACACCTCGCAGCGGCCGCCGTTGCACACCTGTCCGCCGGGGCAGGCGGTGCCGCACATGCCGCAGTTGGCGCGGTCGTTCTGCAGGTCGCGGCAGGTGCCGGTGCAGTCGGTGAGGCCGGTCACGCACGACACCTCGCAGCGCCCCGCGTTGCACACCTGTCCGCTGGCGCAGGCGACGCCGCACATGCCGCAGTTGGCGCGGTCGGTCTGGAGGTCGCGGCAGCTGCCCGCGCAGTTCGTCGTGGTGCCGCCGCACGAGACGCGGCAGGCGCCCGCGGAGCACACCTGGCCCTCGGGGCAGGCGGCGCCGCACATGCCGCAGTGGGCGCGGTCGGTCTGGAGGTCGCGGCAGGTGCCGTTGCAGTCGGTCTGACCCGCGGCGCACGAGAGCCGGCAGGCGCCGCGGTCACACAGCTGGCCCATGGCGCAGGCGTTGCCGCAGGCGCCGCAGTTGGCGCGGTCGCTCTGCGGGTCGACGCAGGCACGCTCGCCGCCGCCGTCGACGCCCGCGTCGCCGCCCGCCCGCGCGCACACCAGGAGGTTCGCCGCGCAGGTCACCCCGCACGCGCCGTTGGAGCACACCTGGCCCGCGGGGCACACGTTGCCGCAGGCGCCGCAGTGCTCGCGGTCGGTCGCGGTGCTCACGCACAGGTTGCCGTTGCAGAGCGTCTGCGCGCCGGGGCAGCTCTGCATGCAGGCGCCGTTGACGCACACGTTGCCCCCGGGGC
>JBILLI010000206.1:0-10979 GCA_044376155.1 Polyangiales bacterium | reverse complement strand
GACTTCATCGCCGATCTGGTGAACCTCCGCCCCCACGCGCGGCTCAACCTCGCGAGCTTTCGTTGCGCCCCCCGCGACCTCGCGACCTTTCGCGTGGCCCTGCTCGAGAAGCACCCGCACTCCTCGCAGGTCTTCGTGCCGATGAACGCGCGCCGCTACCTCGTGGTGGTGGCGCTCGGCGATGACGCGCCCGACCTCTCCACCCTTCGCGTGTTCGAAGCCTCTGGGACACAAGGGATCGCGTACGCTCCGGGTGTGTGGCACCACCCGATGATCGCCCTCGACGCGCCCACGGATTTCACCTGTCTCGTGTGGGAAGACGGCACGGCCGAGGACTGCGTGGAGTTCCCCCTCGCGTCGCCCTTCGCGCTGCCGCGGTGAGCACGGCGTTCGAGGCGCCGCCCTACTGCGGTGAGAGCGTGATCACGGGGCGCTGGGTGACCGCGTGGCAACCGTCGAAGTCCACCTCCACGCGCAGCTGCGCGTCGCGATGGCCCGGGGCGCTGACGTTCACGGTGTAGGTCCCGCCCCGATCGCGCTCGAGTTCGTAGCGCGCGGCGCTCACCGCCGCGTCGCCCCACACGCGCTGCGGTGCGAACGTCCACGTCGCCGCGCCCTGCGTCGCGATGACGGTGGCGCCGAAGATCGGCGCGCCGCCCGTCGCCGAGCGCACCTCCGCGACGATCGCGTAGGAGAAGTACGGAAGGCATGATCTGCCGAAGACGTCACCACACGCGCAGAGCGCCCAGGCGAAGAGCAGCACGATGAGCCACGAGCGCACGCCCATGCGAAAACGGTATCACCCCGCCCAGACCCTTCGCCCCACCCCCGCCGTCTCACCCGCGATGCGTTCACCCACCGCGCTCACGCTCCTCGCGCTGCTCTCGTTCCCCGCCGTCACGCGCGCACAGACCCTGCGCGTGCTCAGCCGCGCGCCCGGCGCTGCGAGCGCGTCGATGCGCCCGGTGCAGGCCCGCGTGAGCGAGGCCGTGACCCTCTCGGTGGCCCTCGCGACGCCCCGCGGAACCGCCGCCCTCCCCGCCGGCGCGCGCGTGCGCTGGCTGCGCGTGGTGCCACGGATGGAGCACGTCGACCACCCCTCGCCGAACCCCGGGCTCACCTCGTTCTCGAACGCCGTGCTCTACGGCCCGCGACACGGGCGCTGGATCGGCTACGACCGCCTGGAGTACGTGACCCGCCCCCTCGACGCCCGCGAGGGGGATGTTCGCGACGACGGCACGCTCACGGTGCGCGGCGCGGCGCTGGATCCCGCTCGCGGCGGCGCGGGCTCGATGTGGTTCTCGGCCGAGGCAACACTCCCCGACGGACGCACCCTCCGCGCCCCTGACGGCACCGACGTCGACACCCTGGGGCTCTCCCCCAACGTGGCCCGCGTGAGCTTTCGCGTCGACGACAGCTATCTGGGTTGGCTCGGCACCTACTTCGGCGTGCCCAACGTCTTCGGCTCCAACGGCAACGCACGCGACCACCAGACCGACCGCTACACCGGCGCCGACTGCGCCGACGTGCTCGTGGGCGCGCTCCGCGCCACGGGACGCCGCGACGTGCCCTACCTCTCCGTCGCGCAGATCGGTTCCGCCGCGGTGCGACGCACGGGCGCGCTGGTGATCGACCGCGAAGGACACTTCCTCCCCAACGTCTCCCCACCCCGCTGGGGGATCGACATCGCGCCGGGTGACCTCGTGACCCTGGGCTACCTCGACGACGACACCCACAGCCTCCCCCGCGACTGGGACCACATCGCCGCGCTCGTCTCTGATACCAACGGCAACGGCGTGCTCGATGGCCCCGACGTCATCCGTCACGTCACCGCGCGGGGCCTCGACGAGACATCTCTCATCCACGCCGGACGCATGCAGATCGCGCTGTGGCGCTGGCGTTCCCGCGCGCGGCGGTAGAGAGAGCTACGAGGCCTTGGCGGCGCCCGCGAAGACCGACTCGATCTCGCGCTCGACGTCGGCCTCGGTGACCTGCTTGCTCAGCGCGAGCTCCTTCACGAGCAGCCCGCGGGCCTGGTCCATCAACCGACGCTCGCCGTAGGAGAGGTCTTTGTCGTCGGAGTATTTGATCCGGTAGAGGTCGCGCAGCACCTTGGCGATCTCGTAGGGCGAGCCGCTGCGGATCATCTCGTTGTACGCGCGCTGCCGACGGTTCCAAGGGCCGTTGCCCACCGCCCGCTCGGGGGTGTGAAACACGGCCATGACCTTGTCCGCCTCGGACGACGGCATCACCGTGCGCAGCCCCTCCGTCGACGCCGTGGGGACCATCACCTTCATCCCGGTGTCGATGATCCGCAGAACGTAGAACGCCTTCGTAGAGCCCGCGATTTCGCGGCGCTCGATGGCCGTCACCTCACCCACGCCGTGGGAGGGATGAACGGCCTTGTCACCGACTACAAACGTGGATTGCATCGAAGCGCTCCTGTCCGAGCTCGCGAGGCGACCGACCCAGTGTATGCGCGCCATCGACGCGTCGCGTGGGGCTACGCTTCACACCGCCCCGGTCATCTCGATTCGTCGACGCCCTGAACCGCATCCGACCCAATAAGATACCAGCGCGAACGCAACGCGTCAAAAACCAAGCGTCCCGTCACGCGCATCGCGCACGTCGCCGCGGAGCACCTCGGCGAGCGCGTCGAGCGCCTCCCAGGGGACCTCCACGGTCACCCGCGCGCCCTGTGTCTCGCGCGTCACCCCGACCCGCGCGTCTGCGCACCACGACGACGCGCCCGCGGCCCGCAACAACGCGCTGCGGGTCATCAGCGCCACGCGCGCGCGGATCAACGCTTCGATGTCCCCCGTGAGCTCGCCGCGCAGGGTGATCGCCAGCGCCACGCCGCGTAGCGTGAGGCTCGCGGCCACGTCCACCGACCGCACCTGTGCGCGCAGCGGACCCAGCACCTCGGTGGTCCGCGCATCGCCGAGATCCACGCGACCGCGCAGCACCTCGGAGGGTGTCCACGGTTCGATGGCGTCTCCCGCGGGTGGTGTGAGCGCAGGATCCACCAGCCGCGTGTCGCCCTCGGCCCACGCCGCGATGCCGCAGCGCGAGTCTACCGCCGCGGTGACCTCGGCCCGCGCGAGGCGCCCCTCCACCCGCGCCACCCCGCGCGCGCCGTGTGACTGTCGTCGCGGCGGGAGCAGTCGATCCCAGAGCCGCGCGAGGATGTGCGCGCCATCGAAGGCCCCGAGGCCCAGCGCCAACTCCCCGGTGGGGGTGGCGGCCCACAGGCCCTGCTCCAGCGCGCGAAGGTCGTAGCCCGTGCGCGCGGCGCGGTCGATGAGGGCGCGCTCGGCGAGGTGATCCACGCTGTGCGAAAGGGTCGCGCCGAGGCGCGGGTGCGCGAAGATCTCCCGCGGGCGCAGCAGCCACCACTGGGTCGCGGTGGGAGGCACCAGCGCGCGAAGCTCACGCGGACAAGGTGTGACGGAAGGGGCTGCGGGAGGCGCGGGGCGCGCGGTCGACGCGCACCCCAACACCCCCGCGAGGGCGAGGATCAGGCCTGCGCCTTGGGGCGCTCGCGGTCCTTCTTGGCCGCGGCGTCGGGCTTCTCGTCGGCCTTCGCGGTCGTCGCCGCCGGGGCGCCGCGGACGATGTTGTTCTTCGCCAGCACCTCGGACTCGATGCGGGTCATTGCGTCGGGGTGCTCGTCCAACCACGTCTTCGCCGCCTCGCGGCCCTGCCCGATGCGCTCGCCCTTGTACGAGTACCACGCGCCGCTCTTCTCGACGATGCCCCCCTCGGCCGCGAGGTCGAGCACGTCGCCCGCGCGGGAGATGCCGAAGCCGTAGAGGATGTCGAACTCCACCTCGCGGAAGGGCGCCGCGAGCTTGTTCTTCACCACCTTCACCTTCGTGCGGTTGCCCACCACCTGCTCGCCGTTCTTCAGCGCGCCCACGCGGCGCACGTCGAGGCGCATCGAGGCGTAGAACTTCAGCGCGTTGCCGCCGGTGGTGGTCTCGGGGTTGCCGAACATCACCCCGATCTTCATGCGGATCTGGTTGATGAACACCAGCAGCGTGTGCGAGCGGTGCACCGAGGCCGTGAGCTTGCGCAGCGCCTGCGACATCAGCCGCGCCTGCAGGCCCGGGAGCTGCTCGCCCATCTCGCCCTCGATCTCGCTCTTCGGCACCAGCGCCGCGACCGAGTCGATGACCACGATGTCGACCGCGCCGGAGCGCACCAGCATGTCGGCGATCTCGAGCGCCTGCTCGCCGTTGTCAGGCTGAGACACCAGCAGGTCGTCGACCTTCACCCCGAGGCGGCGCGCGTAGGTCACGTCGAGCGCGTGCTCGGCGTCGATGAAGGCCGCCACGCCGCCGGCCTTCTGCGCCTCGGCGATGGCGTGCAGGGTGAGGGTCGTCTTGCCCGACGACTCCGGCCCGTAGATCTCGATGATGCGCCCGCGGGGATAGCCCCCGAGGCCCAGCGCCACGTCCAGCGAGAGCGAGCCCGAGGAGATCAGCGAGACCGGCTGCGACTCCTTGTTGGTGCCGTCGAGGCGCATGACCGCGCCCTTGCCGTACTGCTTCTCGATGCCGAGGAGCGCGAGCTCCAGCGCCTTCTTGCGGTTCTCGTCCATGGTCCTGTCCTCCGTGAAAGTCTCGTTGGCGGGTTGGTGCGCAGTGCATCGCCGCGCCGCAAGAGCATGTATGCACCCGCACTGAACACCTGACAAGCACCCGCGCAGGCGCGCGTGTCATTCCCTGTCACGCACCCGTCGGGGCGCGCGGAGAAACCAGCGGAACGCGTGTGACCACCGGGGGCTCGGCGTCGGGCCGCGCGCGGTCTGCGCGGTACAGCACGAGCTCAGAGAGCACACACGCGCCGAGGTCTTCGCCCCCGCGCAGGAGCTCCCGCAGCGGCGTGGTCGCGCGGCGCACCCGGGCGAGCAGCACCCGCGGCGGCGGCGACGGCGGCGGGGCCACGCCGAGCGCGTCGAGGGCGCGGGAGAGCTCCGCCGCGAGGTCCTCCAGGAACTCCGCCCCCTGCCCCAGGGAGACGTGCAGAAAGCGCGGCGCGTCGGGGTCTTCACCGCCGCGCACGGACCCGAGCTGAAGCCGAAACGGCGGGTGTGACCGGGCGGTCTGCGCGAGCGCGGCGGCCACGGGGTCGAGCAGCCCGAGGTCGACGTCGTCGAGCACCGCGAGGGTCACGTGCAGGGCCGCAGGGCTCACGAAATCCGCCTCCCACCCGCGCTCCCGGGCGGCCCGGCGGAGGTTCGCCGAGAGCCCCGCGAGTCGCCGCGTCACGGGCAGGTCGAGGAGGCACGCCGCGTAGGCGCGCACGGTCTCCACGCGCTACCCGCAGTCCGCCGGCAGCCGCGCCGGCATGCGGCCGCGACAGCGCGCGCGGACCATCTCCAGCGCCGCGTACGCCGCCTGCCGCTGCACCGACGCGCGGTCGCCGTGAAAGCGCCGCTCGAGCACGTCCACGTGATCGTCGGTGGCGAGGGCGAAATAGACCATCCCCACGGGTCGCTCGGCGCTGCCCCCCGTGGGCCCCGCGACGCCGCTCACCGAGAGCGCGAGGTCGGCGCCGCTCACGCGCAGCGCGCCCACGGCCATGGCCCGCACACACTCGGGCGACACCGCGCCGTAGCCGCGCAGGAGCTCCGGCGCGACGCCGAGCACCCGCTCCTTCGCGGTGTTCGCGTAGGTCACCGCGTCGAGCAGGAGGTAGTCACTGGAGCCCGGCACCGCGGTGAGCATCGCGCCGATGAGCCCGCCGGTGCAGGCCTCGGCCACCGCGAGGGTGTAGCCCCGCGCGCGCAGCCCGCGCCCCACCGCGCCCGCGAAGGCGTCGTCGTCTTCGCCGAACACCGCGTCGCCCAGGGCCGCGCGGACCTCTCCCGCGGCGGCGTCGACCCGCGCCCGGGCGGCGGCCGAGGGCTCGTCGCGCACGATGATCCGCACCTCGACCTCGGGCGACACCGCCCGCAGCACGATCCTCACGCCCTCGAAGCGCGACTCGACGCCCGCGAGGCGCGCGGCGATGGCGGTCTCGTCGAGGCCGTAGGCGCGCAGCACGCGCGTGGCGCCGCGCGGGGAGGCGAGGTGCACGAGCTGGCGCGTGAGCACCTCATCGGCCGCTCGCTCGGCCTCGTCGGGGGTGCCCGGGAGCACGTACACCGCGCAGTCCCCGAGTTGCACACGAAAGGCCGGCGCGAGCCCCTCCAGCGTGCCCAGCACCTCGGCCCCCTCGGGCACTTCGGCGCGCCGCTCGGCCACGGGCTCCGCCCCCGCCCGACGACGCAGGGCGTGGAGCGTGGGCTCGTGGAGCTGCGTGCCCACCCCGAGGGCCTGCGCCACCGCGCGCACGGTGCAGTCATCGCTCCCCGCGCCCGTCCCGCCGCTCGTGACGAGCAGCGAGCTCTGCGCGGCGAGGCGGCGCACGACGTCGGTGATCCGATCGACGTCGTCGTCGACGCAGCACATCGCGCGCACGTCGAAGCCCATCGTCGTGAGTCGACCGGCGAGCAAGGGGCCGTTGCGGTCGATGACCTCGCCGCGCGTAAGCTCCGTCCCAATGGAGAGAATCGCTGCCACCATGTGCGGGACCGTCGACGGTACGGAACGCGCTCCGTCGCGGTCAAGGCCCCGCGCGTCGATGCGTCGCGTCGTCACGCTCGCGGCGCTGGCCGCGGCGACGGCCGGGTGTCCGCACCGACACGCCTCCTGCCCGCCGGGGTACACCCCGATCTGTCAGTCCGGCGCATTGCACGGGACGCAGTGCACCTGCGAGCCGCCGCCGCGCTACCGCGACGAGCACTGACGCCCGTCTCTGCGCTTCGGGAGGGCTACGGGAAGAGGGTGGCCAGCCGCGGGATCACCCCGGCGCAGTCGGCGCCGGGCGCGAGGCGCGCGAAGGTCACGCCGTTGTTCGCGGGGGACGTGTCCACGCGGGAGGGGATGTCTTGCGCGAGAAGGTTCGTCGACGCGCCCACGGTGCGCTGGGAAGAGCCCGTCGGGTCGTTCACCGCGCGGGGCGTGAGGTCGGTCGCCTGATCCCCCGCGAGGGCGCTGCGCTGCGTCTGCACCACGTACACCGTGCCGTTGGCGAGGAGGCTCATGATGCGCACCGACACCCCGGGGTTGCCGTCGCCGTCGCTGTCGATCACCCGCGGGTCGGTGCGCGCGGTGGGCAGCCCTTCGTCGGGGCTCATGCGCGGCGTCCACCCCACCGCCACGCTCCGCGCCGCCCGGGACCATCGCCACGCACCGCCCACCTGCACGAAGGCGATGGGCGCGGTGGTCGGCGCGAGGGCCTGCACCGCGCGGTCCTCGATGGAGGTCTGCCCGAGCGAAGAGCGGTCGAAGACCACGCGGCACGCGCGCTCCGTGAGGGTGACCCCAGCGCCCGCGCGGGCGAACACCACGATGCCGTAGGCGCTGCTGGTGGTCCGAACCATGCCCAGCACCGGGACGGTCTGCTCGGTCAGCGTTCGCGTGCGCGTCGCCCAGGTCCCGATCATCCCGTCGACGACGGTGGAGGGAGGGCCCTCGCTCACGCCGCTGTCCGACGCCGTCACCACGTCGGGCGCCGTCACCACGTCCCTCGGAGCCACCACGTCGGGCGCGCTCACCACGTCGGGCGCGCTCACCACGTCGGGCGCGCTCACCACGTCGGGCGCGCTCACCACGTCGGGCGCGCTCACCACGTCGGGCGCGTTCACCACGTCGGGCGCGTTCACCACGTCGGGCGCGTTCACCACGTCGGGCGCGTTCACCACGTCGGGCGCGACGACGCCGGCGTCGCCGGGGCTGAGCACGTCGGTGTTGCGCGTCGCGTCGTCGAGCGCCGCGTCTTGGGAAGGCCGCGCCAGCACGAGGTCTGGCGTGCAGCCGAGCGTCACGAGAAGGAGAGACAAGGCAGGGGTCAGAATGCGCACACGTCTTAGATGCTCCATCGGCGCATCGGGGCGCAACAGACTCGCGGCGACCGGCGATGCCCCGACCATGCTCGGGGCTCATTGATCGCGCAGAAACGACAGCAGCGCAGCGCGATCGGCGCTACCAAGGGATCTGCCCGGGTCGTGTCCAGGCGTCTCTCGCGCGGGGTCCAGGAGGGCGTCGAGCCCCCGGGCGGATCCGTCGTGCAGCAGCCAGGTGCGTGCGCCCACGCCGCGCAGCGAAGGGATGCGATACCCGCCGGTGCCGCGGTCCGGCGAGCGGGCGAGGGTGTCGTCGGTGCCGATGTCCTCCGCGGGGATCACCCCGCCCCGCATCCCCTCCCCCGCGTGGCACCGCGCGCAGTTCGCGCGAAACACCGCCGCGCCCGGGTGATCCCAACGCGGCGCGGGGAGCTCCTCGCCCAGCGAGAGCAGGTACAGCGCGAGCCCCGCGGAGACCTCCCGCGGCGGGCGCACCGCGGCGTGCAACGAGGTGATCAGCAGCGTCTCGATGCGCACCGCGAGCGAGGCCTCATCTCGCAGGATCACCGCCCCCGCGCGGTGCAGGTGGCTCTGCCAGCGCAGCGCCCGGAGGTCGGGGATCGCCGCGGGCTCGGCGCCATCGTCGGTGGTGACGTCCACGCGCCCGGCGCCCCACGCCCGGAGCCGATCCGCGAGCGCACCCGCGGGGAGGTCGCGCGCGGCGAGGGCGCCGAGGTCCAACGCGTCGTTGGCCACGCCCGGCACCAGCGCCCCCGCGCGACGGGCGACGTGACACGCCGCGCAGCTCAGCGCGACCCCGAGCTCCCCATCGGGCAGGCGCACGCGGAGCACCCCGACGCGCACGCCGCCCTCGGTCAGCAATCCGTGCGCGGTGAGACCCTCTCCCGCACGCACGCCGCGGTCCACCGCGTCGGGCGCGAGCTGCGCGGGATACCCCCAGAATGCCCGCTCTCCCAACGCGCGCAGGGCCTCGGGGTGGCCCGCCACGGCTTCGGGCGGGACCTCCAGCGGGCGCGGCGACACGACGGACGCGCCGTCGAGCGCGGCGGTCGCGGTCGGCGGGTTCCACACCGGGAGGCGGGACCAGTCCCCAACCTCGCCCGACTCGTAGAAGCGCAGGCGCCGCTGCGCGTAGTGGTTGTCGCGGCGCAACAGCGAGGCCTCCAGCGCCGCGCGCCGGGCGGCCGCGTCGCGGAGATAGCCCTGCAACGCTGGTTGCTCCGGGGTGACCTGCCCGCAGGCCGTCAGCGCGACGGCCGCGATCAGCCCGCGCACGCGCTGTTGCTGCACCGCCAATGGCCCACCTCCGAGGCGTACATGCAGTACGGGCGCTGCCCGAGAAAGCCAGCGTCGACGCCCGCGCAGTCCTCGTCGTCGACGCACTCGTCTCGCGGTGTGTGACAGCGGTAGCCCACCACGCCGCTGTACTCCCCGCAGGAGCCGAAGGTGGGGGAGCAGTACTGGCCCGCGCCGCAGTCCGCGTCGACCTGGCAGTTGCCGCCGAGGCACACGTTCGCGCCCGACGCGCCGCGGGTCGAGAGCCGACACGCGCACGGACCGCCCGTGGTGCACGCGCTGTCGTCGGTGCAGGCGTCGTAGTTGCAGCGGCAGCCGTCGCGGGGATTGCCCACGCAGCGCCCGTTGCGGCCCATCGTGCAGTCCCTGTCGGCCGCGCAGCTCGCGGGCGCGCCGCCGCCTTCGCACGTCGACGCGGGCCGGTCGGCCGGACACGCCGCGCGGGTCGCGCGATGCTGTCGCGGGACACGCCCGGTCGGGACGTCGCTCGCAGAGGGGACATCGGTGGGTGGAGTCCCGCCATCGTCGCGGACCACGTCGGTCGTCGGCACATCCGCGGCCCCTGGGGTCACCGTCGAACTGCACGCGAGGGGGAGCAGGAGCCACACGGGCGCGAGGGATCGGAGCGTCATCGTAGGCAGGATGGCTGCATGCGGCGCGCCACGGCCAGTCCGGCGGCACCCGTTCACGCCCGGGACCCATGGTCGGCGCAGGCTGACACAGGGGAGGGCGCGGATGTCGCGTCGCCCGTCACGGATCTGTGCGGAGCGCTTGACCTCATGTCGGTTTGACCGTCACGTTGAACCCTGATGAGCGACGAGACAACGGGGCCGATCGCGCAGGGGACGGCGTGGCTCTTCGCGCGCGCATACGGCGACGCGATGGCAACGGTGCAGGGCATCTCGGGCCCGACGCCGCACTTTCCGCTGGGCAACCTCGGCGATTTCATGGGCGAGCGACCGTGGGAGGTGCTCGCGCGCTACGTCCGCGCCTACCCTGGCGACCTCGTGTGCTGGTGGTGGAGGGGCGAGCCCGTGATCACCCCGGCCTCTCCCGCCGCCGCGCGCGCCGTGCTCGCCTCGCAGGAGCTCGACTTCTACAAAGACTCCCCGCGCCGCGCGCTGACCCCGCTGCTCACCGAGGTCGAGGCCTTTCTCGCGAACCCTCCCGCGTGGGAGTCGGTGAACGCCCGGAGCCTCTTCGCGCTCCCCGGGATGCGCGCGTGGCTCGACGCGCAGGTGCCGCGCTTCGTCGCCCGGGCCCGCGACCGCTTCGACGCGCTGCGCGGCGCCCCAGCCGAAGACGCGCTGAACCTCCTGCGGCGCATGGGCTTCGACGCGTTCACCGAGATGGCCGTGGGCGAGCGCTTCGACGACGGCGCGTGGGACGACATGCTCACCATGGCCCGCGCAGGCGACGAGCGAATGGGCGCGATGGGCGAGGTCGACGTCGACATCGACGACGACGCGTTTCACCGCGCCCGCGGCGCGCTCTGGGGGCGCTTCGGGGCGTGCGTCGCGCGGGCCCGCGCCGACGGCGTGGCGGGGCGGCGCGACCTGCTGGCCCACGCCCTCACGCACGGCACGCCGCTCACCGACGACGAGCTCCCCGCGGCCCTCGCGAACCTGTACTTCTCCGGGCTCTTCTCGAGCACGTCGGCGCTGCTGAGCACGCTCTGGGCGCTCACCGCGCACCCCGAGGCGGCTGCGGCCGTGCGCGATGCGCTGCGCGCGCTGCCCGCCCCGTTCACCGCGTCGTCGCTCGCCGA
>JBILLI010000909.1:0-2922 GCA_044376155.1 Polyangiales bacterium | reverse complement strand
GTGCTCCTCGAGGCCCTCAACGTCGTCACCGGGAACTTCGACCGCCCCGGCGGCGCGATGTTCACCACCCCCGCGATCGACATCTCCACCCTCGGCCGCGCCCTCGTGGGCAACCGCTACGACCGCTGGCGCTCCCGCGTTCGCCAGCTCCCCGAGTTCGGCGGCAACCTCCCCGCGTCGGTCATCGCCGAAGAGATCGAGACGCCGGGCGACGGGCAGATCAAGGGCTTCGTCACCGTCGCCGGCAACCCCGTGTCGTCGGTGCCCGACAGCGCCGGGATGGCCCGCGCCTTCGCGTCGCTCGAGTTCATGGTCTCGGTGGACTGCTTCATCAACGAGACCACCCGGCACGCGCATTTGATCCTCCCCCCGGTGCACGCGCTCGAGCGCTCACACTACGACCTCGTGCTCTCGGCCCTCGCCGTGCGCAACGTGGCGAAGCTCTCGCTCCCCGTGCTCCCGAAGCCCGCGAACGGGCGCACCGACTGGGAGATCCTCTACGAGCTCGGCATGCGCCTCGGCGGGATGCGCCTGGGCCCCAAGGCCCTCGACGCCGCGGCCCGCCTCGCGTGGCGCGCGGGCCTCACCCCCGACGCCGACGCGCTGCTCGACCTCGCGCTCCGGGTGGGTCCGTATCGCCTCTCGCGCAAGGCCCTGCGCGAGGCCCCCCACGGGCTCGACCTCGGCCCCCTGCAGCCCTGCCGCGCGTCCCGCGTGCGCACCCCCGAGGGCCGCGTGGACCTCCTGCCCGACCTCGTGCGCGACGACCTCCCCCGCGTCGCCCGCTGGATCGACGCCGCCCGCGACGCCGACGCCCTCACCCTCATCGGGCGACGCCACGTGCGCAGCAACAACTCCTGGATGCACAACTGCCCCTCCCTCGTGAAGGGACGCGACCGCGCGACGCTGCAGGTGCACCCCGACGACGCCGCGCGGCTCGGACTCGCCGATGGCGACCGCGCGCAGATCGAGAGCGACACCGGCGCCGTCACGGCCGCGGTGGAACTCTCCGACGCGGTCATGCCCGGCGTCGTCTCGCTGCCGCACGGATTTGGACAGTCCGAGACCCGCGACACCCTGCGCGTCGCCGGCGCCCTCGACGCGCCCAACGCCAACGTGCTCAACAGCGTCGCCGCCCTCGACCCCCTCTCGGGCACCGCCGCGCTCAACAGCGCCACGGTGCGGGTCACCCGGGTCTCAGCGCGCGACGACGCCCACGGGGCAAGACACCCCGGTCCCGCCTAGCCCGCAGTAGCCGTCGGGGTTCTTCCAGAGGTACTGCTGGTGGTAGTCCTCGGCGTAGTAGAAGGGCGGCGCGGGGATCACCTCGGTGGTGATGTCGCCGAAGCCCTTGTCGCGCAACAGCTTCTGATACACGTCCCGCGCCCCGAGGGCCTCGTCGCGCTGCGCGTCGGTGAAGGTGTAGACCCCCGAGCGGTACTGCGTGCCCACGTCGTTGCCCTGCTGCATCCCCTGCGTCGGGTCGTGGCTCTCCCAGAACACCTTGAGCAGGGACGCATACGAGACCTTCGCGGGATCAAAGACCACCCGCACCACCTCGTTGTGCCCGGTGCGCCCGGAGCACACCTCGCGGTACGTGGGGTTGGGCGTGCTGCCCGCGGCGTAGCCCACCTGCGTGCTCACCACCCCCGGGACCTGCCAGAACTTTCGCTCCGCGCCCCAGAAGCACCCCAGACCGAACATCGCCACCTCGCTGCCCGCGGGCCACGGCGGGGTGAGCGCGGTCCCCAGGGCGGCGTGTGCGCCGTCGACGGCGATGGGCTCGGCGCGGCCCGGGAGGCACTCCTCGGGCGACGGGATGCGCGGAGACGAGCGATCAAAGAGCTTCCACATGACGCTCCAGGGTATGGAGCCCCGCCACGCGGCGCACAACCCTCCGCGGGCGAGGGGCGCGCGAAATCCTTGCCGCGTAGGGAGATCGGTGCGCACGATGCCACCCGCCCGATGCTCCCGGCCTTCACCTTCGCGAACACGCCGCGGCTGCAGCTCCGGCCGATGGTGCCGCAGGAGGCGCGAGAGCTCCTCGCGGTGGTCACTTCCTCGCGCGTGGAGCTCGGTCAGTTCATGACCTGGCCCCGGGAGATGCGCGACATCGAGCACGCGCGCCGCTTCGTGCGGGTGGGGCGAGAGTCGTGGCTGCTGGAGCGCACCGTGCGCCTCGGGGTCTACGACCGCGCGACCGGCGCGCTGCTCGGCAACGTCGAGCTCGACGCGGTGGACCTCCGCCGCGGACAGGCCGAGCTGGGCTACTGGGTGCGCACCGACCGGGCCCGCCGGGGGGTCGCCACCGAGGCCGCGCGCGCGATGCTGCGCTACGCCTTCGAGACCCTGCGGCTGCACAAGGTGAGGGCCGACGTCGCGGTGGGCAACCACGGCAGCGCGCGGGTGCTCGAGAAGCTGGGATTCACCCGCGAGGGAACCCTGCGCGAAGACCGTCCCATCGGCGCGATCTGGGTGGACCACTGGCGCTACGGCCTGCTCGCCCGCGAGGCCACGGTGGCGTGACCCACGGCGCTGTCGGTACACTCCCGCGCCGCATGGGAAAACCGTTCGCAGAACGAACGCTCGGGCACGGCGATGGCTGAGCTCACCCGCATCGTGCTCATTCGCCACGGAGAGGCCGTGGTGAACGTGCAGCGCATCGTGGGCGGACCGGTGGGTGACACCGGGCTCACCCCCGCGGGCGCGTCGCAGGCGAGCCGTCTGCGCGAGCGACTCGCCCGCACGCGCGAGTTCGACGCTGAGGTGCTCGTGGCGAGCCCGCTCCCGCGCGCGAGAGAGACCGCCGAGATCGCCCTGGGCTACCGCGCGGCGCAGCTCTGCTTCGAGCCCGCGCTGGAGGAGCTGCGCGTGGGCGAGTCCGACGGGATGACCTTCTCCGACGCGATGCTGCGCTGGGGC
>JBILLI010000205.1:0-10984 GCA_044376155.1 Polyangiales bacterium | reverse complement strand
GCGCGCCTCGGGCGACCCCCACCTCGCGGTGCCCTGCGTACACGTCGCGGGCACCAACGGCAAGGGCAGCGTCACCGCGCTCGTGCACGAAGCCCTTGTGGCGCAAGGATATCGCGTCGGTCGCTACACGTCGCCGCACCTCCACCGCGTGGCCGAGCGCGTGGTGATCCACGACGCGCCGATCGACGACGCGGCGCTCTGCGACGAGATCCTCCGGGTGCGCGACGAGCGGGCGCGGGGCGTGCTCCCGCCGCTGAGCCTCTTCGAGAGCCTCACGCTCATCGCGTGGCGCGCCTTCGCGCGCGCGGGGGTCGAGATCGCGGTGATGGAGGTGGGCGTGGGCGGGCGCCTCGACGCGACGAACCTCTGCGCCCCGGCGGTCACGGCGATCACCCGCATCGCCTTCGACCACACCGCGTGGCTGGGCAACACCCTCGCGGCCATCGCGGGCGAGAAGGCCGGGATCTGCAAGCCCGACGTGCCCTGCGTGCTCGGGCCCGCGCTGCGCGAGGGCGAGGCCCGCGACGCCATCGACCGCATCGCCAACGCCGCGCGCGCGCCGCGCATCGACGCCGCGTTGCCCGAGCTGCGCGACGGGCTCTGCACGTGGGAATTTCCAGGCGATGACGTGCGCGCCCGGCTCGCCCTCGACGGGGCGCATCAGCGCGAGAACGCGAGCGTGGCGGTGGCGATCTGCGCGGCGCTGAACGCCCGCGGGGTGCGGGTCTCGGCGGCCTCGGTGGCCCACGCGCTGACGCACACGCGCTGGCCCGGGCGCATGGAGCGCATCGGCGACGTGCTCCTCGACGCCGCGCACAACGACGATGGCCTGGCGGCGCTGGGCGCGTCCTTGCGCGAGGTGCGCGTGGGCGCGGTGGTCTTCGGGGCGTCGCGCGACAAGGACCTCGACACAATGGCCGCGCGGGTTCGGAGCTTCGCGCGCGACGGGGCGCGCTTCGCGACGGCGGCGCCCATGGAGCGCGCGAGGCCGTACGCCGCGCGCGCCAGGTGTGCGCGCCCGGCGAGGTGGTGCTGGTCTGCGGGAGCATCTTCGTCGTCGCCGCGGTGCGCGCGCACCTGCTCGGGATCCACGCCGAGCCCCCCATGGCGATGTAGGCGGAGACCCGGCCCTTCAGGCCAAGCGCTCCGACGCTCAGGTCGGCGCGCCGCGCGTCAGGCGGTCCCACAGCGTGCGGAGCACCCCGGGGGACTGCACCCGATCGGCGGCGCCGAGGCCAGCGACGAGCGCGTGCGAGAGTTCGTCCGCGTCGGCCCCGCCACGCACGCTCGCGACGTAGCGCACCACCACCCCCGCGGCCCCCACCGGGATGCCCAGGCTCTGTGCGTAGTGCGCCAGCGTCGCGGTCTCCTCGGGCTTCACCGCGCCGTCGGCGAGCGCAATGGCCGCCGCGTCCGTCAGGAGCGCGTGCCCCAGGTAGAGCCCCTGCGCCCGGTTCAGCGCCGCCTCCACCAGCCCGGCGTCGGGGTGCCGCGCGAAATCGTCGACGTCCAGCGCCGCCCGGTCGACGTCCAGCGTCGCCGCGAGCGCATGCACGGCATCGAGCTCCTGTGGGGCCTCCCCCCCATCGGCGCAGACCAGCGCGGCGATGGCGCGGAGGTAGGCGATGCGGTCTTCGAGCGGCAGCGACGACGCGGGGTGACTCATCGGGCGCATTCTCCGCGCCCCCGACGCGGTCGGTCAATGCCGCGCGCGCAGGCTTGGGCGCGGTGCGGGCTTCGCGTTCCATGCGTGCAACGTGAGCGCGGTGCGACGGTCATCCGCCGTCAGACACGAGCGCAGGCGCAACTCCCGCTGCGTGCGACGCGGCGGTTCAAGATCGCCGCACCCCCTACCGTTGCGTGATCACCACGCGACCCTCGTCGGTGTAGGTCACCGCGCCGTGCTCGCCGCCGCAGTTCCAACAGCTCGACCAGGTCACCACCCGCCGGGCGTCGTTGTACGCGAGCGTCAGCGCCACGGGATCATCGCGCAGCAGGAAGGTCCCCGCGTGGCGGTAGCGCCCTTCACCCAGCACCCACAGCGCCGCGACCCAACTCCCCACCCGCGACTTCGCGGTGATCACCAGCACGTCTTCGCCGAAGGTGGGGCTCCACCGCACGGGGCTCACGGTGAACGTGAACTCGGGGTGCAGATCGGCCGTGGTGCTCCCGTGATTGAGCACCTCGTTGATCGCGCCGGGGCCGAAGAGCGCGAGGCCATCGCGCAGCCGCAGGCGCTCGAGCTCGGGCACCGCGCGAATGATCTCGCTGATCTGCGCGGCGTTCAGGGTCTCCTGACGAAACGGGCGGTGCGACTCCTCGCGGGGGTAGCTGAAGGTCGGCGGAGCGCCGCCGCAGCAGCGAAACGCGACCTCGAGGCCCGGCGTCGCCGCCACCGCGGTGCGTCGCGCGGCGCAGCGGTGCGTCGTGGCCGTCGCGTCCCCCGAGGCGCCGCGGATCACCGCGCGGTCATCGATGTCTCCGAGGGTCCACTCCGCGAAGCGCGTGCCCATGGCAAAGACCCCGTAGCCGCTCGCGCACGCGCCGGGGTTCGCCCCACACCCCGCGGACCAGCTCCCGCCGCCGGGGTACACGGTCTCGCCCGCGCCGCGGCACGCGCGCTCCCACTCCAGCTCGCCGCAGAGCCTTCGCCCTCGCGTGGCGCACGCCTGCGCGGCCTGCGCGCGGGTCATCCCCGTGACGGGCGCCTGCGCGGGATCGTTCGGCCAGGGGAGCGCGTCGATGTCCACCGCGGGGGCGTTCATCGCGACGTGGTCGGCCTCCATCGCCGGGTCGCGCCCGGGGTCTCCCGGCACGCTGCCGAGGTGATACGCGCCCGCGGGGATCTGCACCGTCGCCCCGGCCGCAGGCAGCTCTCGCGCGCGAGGAGGGGGTGCGCCCGCGTCGGCGCGTCGGCGCAGCGGAATGGGCTGCCGGGGAGGTTCCCCATTGCGCGTCGCGGCGCCCGCGTCCGATCCCACGGGCGCCTCGCCGTCAGGGCCCCTTCGGCACGCGCCGAGGCCTACGACGAGCAGCATGGCAAGGCAGGGCAGCGACGACAGACACCTCTCCACGTGGACCGCCCCGGGGCTACCACGTCGCCGCGGCGCGGCCCAAATCGACGGCGATTGCGCGCCGCGCGGCGAGACGGTAGGACCTCCCGCGCCCTGCGGCCGATGAATGGTTCGCCGCTGCCCCCGCAACGAGATCGCAACCCCGTGACCCTTCGCGCCCTGATCCTCACGCTGTTCGCGCTGCTGCTCCCCGCCGTCGGCTGCCGCCGCCCCGTGGGTTCGCCCCTGCCGCCATCGCGCTGCCGCTCGCGCCCGCCCACCATCGGCCCCCGCGACGTGCTCGCGGTGAACGTCTTCAACGAGGCCAACCTCACGGGACAGTTCCGCGTCAGCGAAGACGGGACCATCAACTACCCCTACCTCGGCAGCCTCCGCGTCGAGGGCCTCGTCGAGGGTGACGTCGCCGAGCTCATCCGCGGCCGCCTCGGCGCGAGCTCCGCCGAGAACGACGGCGGGCTCAACGTGCTCCGCGACCCCTCGGTGCGGGTCGAGATGCACGAGGTCAACAGCCGCCGCGTGTCGGTGTTCGGCGAGGTCCAGCACCCTGGCGTGTTCCCCCACCAGCAGTGCATCACCGTGACCCAGGCCATCTCCCTCGCCGGCGGATTCACCCAGCTCGCCGAGAAGAACCAGGTGCGCATCACCCGCCAGGAGCGCTCGGGCACGCGGCGCACCTTCGTGCTCCGGGTCGAAGACATCGCCGAGGGCCGCGCCCCGGATTTCGAGCTTGAGCCCGGCGACGTGATCTTCATCCCGCAGACCATCGCCTGATCCATTTCCCCTCCGGGGCAGCGTGTTAGCGTCGCCGACGACATGGCAGACGTGATCCGCTTCGTGCTCAACGGCCGCCCGGTGGAGGCCACCGGCGACGCCCCCACGACCACCCTGCTGCAGTGGCTCCGGGCGCACCAGCAGACCGGCACCAAGGAGGGCTGCGCCGAGGGCGACTGCGGCGCGTGCACCGTCGCGCTGCGCGAGGCCGACGTGACCGGCCGCCCCGTGTGGCAGGCGGTGAACAGCTGCCTGCTCCTGCTGCCGATGTGCGAGGGCCGCGAGCTGCGCACCGTCGAGGGCCTCGCCGACGACGCGCTCCACCCGGTGCAGTCCGCGATGGTCGATCACCTCGGCGCGCAGTGCGGCTATTGCACCCCGGGCTTCGTGATGTCGATGTTCGAGGGCTACCACCGCGAAGGGGCCCTCAGCGACGCCGACCTCGCCGACCAGCTCTGCGGCAACCTCTGCCGCTGCACGGGCTACCGCCCCATCCGCGACGCCATGCGCGCGTGCCTCGATCGCCGTGACCCCGCGGCCGACGCGCGCTTTCGCCTCCCCACCCTCTCCGACGAGGCGCCCGCGCCCTGGCGCTACGACCACCGCGACGCCCGCTGGGACCGCCCCACCAGCCTCGACGCGCTCCTCCGCCTGCGCGCAGATTTCCCCGACGCGCAGCTCGTGATGGGGGCCACCGAGATCGCGGTGGAGGTGAACAAGAAGGCGAAGCCCTTTCCGCACCTGATCTCCGTCGAGGCCGTGCCTGCTCTCCGCGCGGTGGTGCGTGAGCCCGAGGCCATCTGGGTCGGCGGCGCGGCGAGCCTCACCGCCCTCGAAGACGCCCTCGGCGATGCCTTCCCCGCGCTCACGAAGATGCTCCGGGTGTTCGCGTCACGGCAGATCCGTCACCGCGCCTCGGTGGCGGGCAACCTCGTGACGGCCTCGCCCATCGGCGACCTCGCACCGGTGCTCCTCGCGGTCGACGCCGAGGTCTCGCTGCGCTCCGTGCGCGGCGCGCGCACGCTGCCCCTGCATCAGTTCTTCACGGGCTATCGCGCCACCGCCCTGGCGCCCGACGAGGTGCTCGAAGGTGTGACGATCCCCCTGCGCCCCAGGGACCTCGCGCTCACCCGGGTGTGCGAGAGCTACAAGGTGAGCAAGCGCCGCGAGCTCGACATCTCCATCGTGGCTGCGTGTTTTCGCGTCGACCTCGACGCGGATGGCGTGGTGCGAGGCGCGGGCGTGGGCCTCGGCGGCGTCGCGGCCACGCCGCTGCGGGTGGGCTCCGTGGAGTCCTTCCTCGTCGGCCGCGCGTGGGACGCGACGACGGCGAGCGAAGCCGCCGCGATGCTCCGCGAGGCGGTGCGCCCCATCGACGACGCGCGGGCCTCGGCGGCCTATCGCAAGGCGCTCTGCGAAGACCTCTTCGCGAAATTCTTCGCGGGCGACCGCTCCGCCGCGCAGGACGCACCGCTGGACTTCATCGCCGGCGCCGGCGAACCGCCCGCGGATCCCAGCCGCGCGCTGCGCCACGACAACGCGGTAGAGCACGTCACCGGCGCCGCCCGCTACGTCGACGACACCGGCGCCCGGCGCGACGCGCTGACCCTGTGGCCTGTGACCTCACCCCACGCGCACGCGCGGGTGTTGTCGATCGACACGACCGACGCGCTGGCGTCCGAGGGGGTGGTGGCGGTGCTCACGGCGCGCGACATCCCGGGGATGAACGACGTGGGCGCCGTGCGCCATGACGAGACCCTGCTCGCGGCGGACGAGGTGATGTTCCACGGGCACATGGTCGCCGTGGTGGTGGGGCGCGACCCGGTCTCGTGCCGCGCGGCGGCGCAGCGGGTGCGGGTGACCTGGGAGGTGCTCCCCGCGGTGCTGGGCATCCCCGCGGCGATGGCGGCGGAGAGCTATCTCACGAACGAGAGCCGCATCGTGCGGGGCGACGTCGAGACCGCCCTGCGCGAGGCGCCGCACACCCTCGACGGCGAGATCGACATCGGCGGTCAGGAGCACCTCTACCTCGAGACCCAGGCGGCCTTCGCGGAGCTCGACGACGACGGCGGGGTCAGGGTGCTCTCGTCGACGCAGCACCCCAGCGAGATCCAGGCGGTCGTCGCGCACGTGCTCGACCTCCCGCGCAGTCGGGTGGTGGTGCAGTCGCCGCGCATGGGCGGGGGCTTCGGCGGCAAGGAGACGCAGGGCAACACCTGGGCGGCCCTGGTCGCGCTGGCCGCGGTGAAGACCGGGCGGCCGGTGCGGGTGCAGCTCGATCGGGACGTGGACATGGCCCTCACGGGCAAGCGACATCCGATGCACGCGCGGTATCGCGTGGGCTTCAGCGAAGACGGGCGGCTCACGGGCTTCGATGTGCGAATGGTGTCGGATGGGGGCTGGGCGCTGGACCTCTCGGAGTCGATCCTGGACCGCGCGCTCTTTCACCTCGACAACGCGTACTTCGTGCCCCACGCGCGCTTCGTGGGCCGGGTGGCGCGCACGAACGCGGTGTCGCACACGGCCTTTCGGGGCTTCGGCGGCCCGCAGGGCATGGTGGTGGTCGAAGAGGTCATGGACCGCATCGCCCGTCACCTCGGCCTCCCCCCCGAGGAGGTCCGCGCGCGGAATTTCTACACCGAAGAGGGCGCCCGCGACGTGACCCACTACGGGCAACGGGTGGAGCACAACCGCCTGCCCGCGGTGTGGTCGGCGGCGCTGTCGTCGAGTGACTTTGCCGCCCGCCGCGCCGAGGTCGACGCCTTCAACGCCCGCAGCGCCCACATCAAGCGCGGCCTCGCGGTGACCCCGGTGAAGTTTGGCATCTCGTTCACCGCGACCTTCTTGAACCAGGCCGGCGCGCTCGTGGTGATCTACCGCGACGGCTCGGTGCAGGTGAACCACGGCGGCACCGAGATGGGGCAGGGGCTGAACGCGAAGATCCTCGGCGTGGCCATGCGCGAGCTCGGGGTGTCGGCGAAGCGACTGCGCATGATGCGCACGCAGACCGACAAGGTGCCGAACACCAGCGCCACGGCGGCCTCGGCGGGGGCCGACCTCAACGGCGCGGCGGTGCGAGAGGCGTGTGTCACCCTGCGCGCTCGGCTCATCGAGGTCGCCGCGAAGCTGCTCACGTGCGCGCCCGAGGAGGTCACCGTGGGCGATGACGTCTTCCGCGGCGGCGGCCGCGAGGCGCCCTTCGCGCAGGTGGTGGAGCGGGCCTACTTCGCGCAGATCCCCTTGTCGGCCACGGGCTTCTATCGCACCCCCGACATCGCGTGGGACAAGTCGGTGGGGCAGGGGCGGCCGTTCTACTACTTCGCCTATGGCGCGGCCGTGACCGAGGTCGAGGTCGACGGCTGGAGCGGGATGAAGCGGGTGCTGCGCACCGACATCGTGCACGACGTGGGCGACTCGCTGAACCCGGCGATCGACCGCGGTCAGGTCGAGGGGGCCTTCGTGCAGGGCCTCGGCTGGCTCACCGGAGAAGAACTCTCCTGGGACGCGCAGGGACGTCTCCGCACCCACAGCGTGAGCACCTACCAGATCCCGGCAGTCTCCGACGCGCCGCGGGACCTGCGGGTGACCCTGCTCCCGCACGCGCCGCAGCCGGGAACGATTCACGGGAGCAAGGCCGTGGGCGAGCCGCCGCTGATGCTGGCGATCTCCGCGCGGGAGGCCATTCGCGACGCCGTGGCGGCCTTCGGCGCGCCCGGGGGTGACGTGAACCTGCGATGCCCGGCCACGCACGAGGCGATTCACGCCGCGGTGCGGGGGAGATTGGCAGATCGGCCACGCGCGACCGGCTCAAGGGCGGAGGCAGGTCCGCCGATGAGAGAGCGCATGGAGGTCACGCGTGGGATGGAAATGGAATGAGCTCGGTGCGCGGGGTGGCGTCGTGATTTCGGCGCTCCCGGTGGTCCTGTCGATCCAGTGGCCACGTCAGGGCGGCACCGTGGCCCAGTGGTGGGTCGCGGGCCGCTTCGTTCGAACGGCCATCGTCGGGTCCGCTTGAGGCGTCACCTCACGCGGATCTCAAAATGGTGGAGCCGTCGGTAGAGGGTGGTGCGTCCGATGCGCAGGCGTCGGGCGACCTCGGTGAGGTTCCCACTGCACGCCTCGATGGCGCCCTCCAGGGCGCGGCGCTCCAGCGCCTCCATCGTGAGCACGCCCGCGGCGCCGCACACACAACGGTGCGGCCCCGGGCTCACCCCGTCACCCCGGGCCAGCGCGCGCTGCGCGGCCTCGAGCACCTCTGACTCGCTGGAGCCGGTCAACAACAGGTCACGCGCGCCCGCGCGCAGCAGGGACTGGGTGAGCGCGAGGTCGGGGGAGTGATCCGAGAGCGCGACGACCTTCAGGCTCGGGTCACGGCGCCGGAGTGATCGAATCACCTCCACGGCGTCGCGCTGCGCGAGGTCGACGAAGGCCGCGTCGGGGGTGGGGTCGGCGCGCAGCGTGAGCGAGTCAGCCGCGGCGACCTCAACCCGCAGCCCCGCGCGCACGAGGGCATCGACCCACGCGGAGCGTCGGGAGACATCATGGGTGATCACCACCACGCGTCGCGCGTCGGGCGGCGGCGGCGGGGTGCGGGTGGTGCCCGCGGCGGTGGGGTCGTGCAGGATCATCGGCCTGTCGAACGGCCGTTCTGGAAAACCTTGAAAGAGCCCCTGCACCGACTTGCACGGTGCTCTCTCGAGTACGGGTCGAGGGCGTCGCTCTCTACGCATCAGGGGCGGCGGGTGAAAACCCGGTCGTGTGGAGCCACCACCCGGATTCGCACCGGGCTTCTCCCGGATACCAACCGGGCGCGTCGCTCTCTACGCTTTGGTGACAGACAGAGACATCAGGGCGGGACGGGAGTCGAACCCGCGAGAGCTCCGTGGTGGGAGCGCTCGACGTCGTCTTCGAACCGACGTGACCCCTGCGGTCGGTCCCGCCCTGAGGGCGGAGGAGGCCGGACTCGAACCGGCTGTTCCCGTGTAGGAACGGCACCTTAGCGGGGTGCTTGGCAGACCTGATGCCCTCTCCTCCAGACGCCCCGCCCGGGGGATGTGCTCCACCGCGCGGGGCGCGAAACCCCGGTGACGGAACGTCGCGCGCAGTCGGACGTCCGTGTCCGGGTTCATCAAACAAGAGACCCTGAGCGGAAGCGGAGGGAGTCGAACCCCCAAGTCTCATCGATCGTCGGTTTTCAAGACCGCTGCCATCGCCCGTTGGCTTGCGCTTCCGTGGCACCCGCACCAGGACTCGAACCTGGCTGTGCTGGATTTGGAATCCGGCTCCGTCCCTGACGCGCGGGTAGGGGGCGACGGCGCCCTCGTAGGGGAGGTGCGCCGTCGCGGTGAGTGGGATGGTGTCAAGCCGCCCCGCCGAGGTAGCCCATCCAGCCCGGGTGGTCGCACTCCTGCGGCGAGACCATGGGCATGGAGCTGGGCTTGTAGGGGCGACGCCGCAGGGGCATCGCGGCCTGCTCAGGGGTGCGGTCGGCCTTGGCGGCGTTGCAGCGGGTGCACGCCGTCACGATGTTGAGCCACTCGGTGCGGCCGCCGCGGGCGCGGGGCAGCACGTGGTCGAGGGTGAGCGCCGCGGCCCCGGGCTGGGCGCCGCAGTACTGGCAGGCGAAGGCGTCGCGGCGGTAGACGTTGACGCGAGAGAACTTCACCTTGCGCTCCTGCCGCGCGTAGCGCCGCAGGCGCACCACCGAGGGCTTGTGGATCGCGTGGTTGATGCTGCGGATCACCTCGTCGTAGGCCTCGACGAGCTCGGCCTTGTTCAGAAAGACCAGGGTGATCGCGCGCTGCCAGGAGATGACCTTCATGGGCTCGTAGGTGGCGTTGAGGAGCAGGGTGCTGGCCATGATCGCCTCACATCCTCGGGGGGGTGGGGGTGCGCCGGGCTGGATTCGAACCAGCACCGTGGCGGGGTTTGAAGCCGCTGCCGCTGCCGAGTTGGGCGACCGGCGCTTGCTCGGAGGCGACAGGTTTTCGACGGGTGAACATCACGGACCTCCTTCATTCACGGGTGACAAGGTGGACGTTGGCGCGGGCTACCGCGGTGGGCAGCCCGTCGCGGCGGTGTGCTGCGACGGCTTCACTTTCATGGTTCGGGTGCCTGGGCGGGGAGTCGAACCCCGTGTCTCCGCGCTGTCATCGCGGCGTCGTGCCGTTGGACCTCCCGGGCGGGAGAAATCATGGGGTGGGGAGGGGGAGTCGAACCCACACTTCCTGGGGCACAACCAGGCGTCCTACCGTTGGACCATCCTCACATGGGTATGTATGCAAGTACTTGAAATGAGTGCGTCCGGCAGGACTCGAACCCGCACACTCCGTGTCTGAGACGGATGCCGCTACCGACGATTGGGCTACGGACGCGAAGATTGCGGCGAAGGGAGTCGCACCCGACGTCCAGGGGTATGAGCCCCAGCTGTCCACTCGGACCGCCGCCATGGGAGAGAGCACCCGCCCCCGGAGTCGAACCGGGTCTTTCTCGTTAGGACCGAGCTGGTCGAGCCGGCAGCCTCGGCGGGTGTGGGAAGAGAGACAGAGAGAAGTGCGCGCGGGGGGATTCGAACCCTCAATCCCAAGTACTCAGCCTGGTGTCGTTGCCGGTTAGACTACGCGCGCGGGGTCGTGGAAGCGGGGGTCGCACCCGCCGGGCGCTGCTTATGAGACAGCGCCGTCCCTGGGACCACCACGATGGAGAGACACGGGTCAGCGTGAGAGGATTCGCACCTCCGGCCTTCTGCTCCCGAAGCAGACGCTCTACTCGACTGAGCTACACGCTGAGAAACCTGCGGAAGACAAGGGTCAGGGAAGCGGGATTCGCACCCGCGGCCTCCGGCACCCCGAACCGGCGCTCTGCTGACTGAGCTACACCCTGATGGAGACGAGACAGTTGACGGGTCAGCGTGGGAGGAGTCGCACCTCCGGCCTCCTGCGCCCAAGGCAGGCGCTCTACTCGACTGAGCTACACGCTGGTGGTGACAGGTCCGGGTGCTGCCCCCGGTTCAGGCCCGTGTGTGGGACGGGCGGCGATGCTGATCGCGCCTACCTGCCGTTGCTGTGGGGAGGGACGGGACCCCCGCGCGCCGAGCGGGAGGAGGATGCTCCCGGGCGCGCGGGGGTCGGGCGCGGTCC
>JBILLI010000907.1:0-2925 GCA_044376155.1 Polyangiales bacterium | reverse complement strand
GGGGTGTTGAAGAACCGCGTCCCCGTGGTCGCCCTCTTCGACCGCGACGCCGCCCATGAAGTCGCGCTGCGAAACCTCTTGCAGCGCAAGGGGTACGAGTCGCTCGAAGCCATCTCGGCCGATGCTGAACTCCGCGGCAAGGCCGAGGGCAAGGCCGAGGCGCTCCTCATGGTGCTCGCCGCGCGCGGCTTCGTGGTGGACGCTCACACCCGCGCGACCGTGCTCGCGTGCACCGATGCCGCGCAGCTCCAGCAATGGATCACGCGCGCCGTCACCGCCGCTTCGCTCGCCGACGCGCTCTCCGCCCCCTGAGCCTCGCGGCCCAGGCGCTCACCCCCAGAGCGGATCGCTCACCCCGAGCGCCACCACCTCGGGTCGCAGGGGCACTCCGAAGCGCGCGAACACCTTCGCGGCGACGTCTCGCGCGAGCGCCACGAGCTCCTCGGCGCGGCAGTCTCCGCCGGGGTTCGTGAGCGCCAGCGCGTGCTTCGACGACACCGCCGCGCGCCCGAGGCGCATCCCGCGGTGCACCCCCGCGCGCTCGATCAACCAACCCGCGGCGAGCTTCACGCGACCCTCGGGCGCCTCCCAGCGCGGCATCGTGGTGCGCACATCTCCCTGTTGCACAAGGGCTTCGACCGCGTCGGCGAGCTCCTTCGAGACCACGGGATTCGTGAAGAACGAGCCGGCGCTCCGCGTGTCGGGGTCGCTCGGGTCGAGCACCATGCCCTTGGCGCGGCGCAGGGTGAGCACGGTGTCGCGCGTCGCGCGCAGGGTCGCGGGCTGTGACGCCATCGCGCGGGAGAGCTCGCCGTAGCGCACCGCAGGCGCTCCCCCCGGCGTGAGCGCGAAGGTCACCGCGAGCACCACACACCGCCCCGCGGGGTCGCGCTTGAACGCGCTGTCGCGGTAGGCGAAGGCACACTCGCGGGGAGAGAGCACGCGCACGGCGCGGTCGACGCGGTCGTACACCCGCACCGAGACCACGGTGTCGGCGACCTCCTGGCCGTAGGCGCCGACGTTCTGCACGGGCGTCGCGCCCACGAGCCCGGGGATGCCCGAGAGGCACTCGATGCCCGCGAGGTCCTCGTCCACCGCGCGCGCGACCACGTCGTCCCAGGGCTCTCCCGCGGCCGCGGTGAGGTGCACCCCTGACCCATCGACCGCGAGCGTCACCCCGCGGTGACCCACGCGCACCACGTCGCCGCGGATCCCGTCGTCGCCCACGAGCACGTTGGACCCGCCGCCCAGCACGGTGAGCGCGCGCCCGTGGTCGTCGGCGTCGCGCACGGCGTCGATCACATCCCGCTCGCGCTCCGCGAGGATCAATCGATCCGCGGGGCCGCCGACGCCGAGGGTGGTCCAGCGGGCGATGGGCTCGCCGAGACGGATCACGCGGTGATGGCGCGCAGGCGCTCGGTGAGGAAATCGTGCGCGGTGATGGGCGGCGCGAGCGCGGGGCGGTCGGCGGTGACGGTGCCCTCGACGGGCGCGAGCAGGCACTCGGGGCGCGGATGGGTGAAGAAGGGCATGGAGTACCGCTCCACGTTGGGCCCGCGGGGGTTCACCACCCGGTGCGTGGTGGACGGGATGCGCCCGTTGGTGCACCGCTGCAGCATGTCGCCCGCGTCGAGCACGATCTGCCCGTGGAGCGCGTGCACGGGGATCCACCGTCCGTCGCGCGTCTTGATTTCAAGCCCCCCGGAGGTGCTCTCGACGAGCAGGGTAACGAGGTTGATGTCCTCGTGGGCGGCCGCGCGCACGGCCCCTGCGGGCGCGTCGTCGGGCACCGGGGGGTAGTGGATCAGCCGCAGCACGCTGTTCCCCTGCTGCGCCATCGACGCGAACCAGTCGTCGGGCGCGTGGAGGTGCCGCGCGACGGCGACGAGCATCGTGAGGGCGGTGCGCTCGAGGGCGCGGTAGAGGTCCAGCGCGGCGGGGCGAAAGCCCGCGGCGGAGGGGGCGTCGGGCCACACGTTGGCCTGGTAGACCTCGCGGTGGGTCTCGGGGAGGTCCTCCTGGCCGACGTGCCAGAACTCCTTGAGGTCCGAGACCTTCGCGCCCACGGCGCGCTCGCGGCCGAAGGCGACGTACCCACGGTTGCCCGCGCTCTCGGGCACCACGCAGCGGAGCTTGTCGGCCTCGGGCAGCGCGAAGAGCGCCCGGGTCTCGTCGAAGGCCCGCTGCACCAGCGCGGGATCAATCCCGTGGTGGTCGAGGGTCACGAAGCCCAGGGACTCCAGGGCGTCGCCGAAGCGCCGCACGAACGCGGCCTGCTCGTTGGCAGACCCCTGGGTGAACGCGCGCACATCAACGACCGGCACCTGATCCATGGCGCCGCGCGGATACCGCAATCCGCGCGCGGGTTCAACGCGCGGTCACACCGCGTGGCGGCGCATTCGGGCGGGCGGCGGCGGGGGCGGCGGGGTCTTGGCCCGCGGCGGGGCGGCCGTGCGGGGCGCAGCGGCCTCGCGCGCCGTCGCATCGGTGCCCTCCGCGGCCTCGGCGGCGGCGGTGGCGGCGGCGGCGGCGGCCTTTGCGGCGAGCTCAGCGGCGTGGGCGGCGTCGTCCTTGCTGTTGCAGCACTTCTTGTACTTCTGCCCCGAGCCGCAGTGGCAGGGGTCGTTGCGGCCGATCTTCGATGTCATGCCGCGGGTTTGTCCGACCCGGGGCGATTCGTCAACGGCGCTCGGTGAGGAACTCGGGCTCCAGGTCCGCGGGCTTTACGGCGAGTTCGGTCTCGGTGAGCCGGGCGTAGACCTCGACGAGGTTGCCGCCGGGGTCCTTGAGCCAGAGCTCGTGCAGGGGGGTGCCCCGCCAGGTGGTGCGGGCGGGCTTGTGAATCTCCCAGCCCGCGGCCTCGGCGCGGCCCTGTGCGGCGATCACCGCCGCGCGATCGCCCACGTCGATGCCCAGGTGGTAGAG
>JBILLI010000908.1:0-2925 GCA_044376155.1 Polyangiales bacterium | reverse complement strand
GGGTCGGGCAGCGCGTCGAGGTCGGGCACGAAGCCGTTCATCGCGGGCGCGGGGCGGCCGTCGGGGCCGCACATGCGCACGCCGTCGAGGCCCGGCGCGAGGGTGCCCGCGGCGAGGTGACCGATCGCCACCTCGGGGTCCCCCGCGGGGATCACCTCGGCCATGGAGCGCGCGAGGATCTCGTCGGCGAAGAAGGTCGCCGATTGTTGAAGGAGCATCCGCCGCGCGCCCGTCTCCGCCCGCACCCGCGCGAGGAAGCGCAGCTCGGCGCCGAGGAACGCGAAGGAGCTCGCCGCCACCACCCAGTCGGGCCGCGCGGCGACGATCGCCGCCAGCGCCGCGGGGTCGTCGGGGTCGAGGCGCGACTGGTCGAGCACGGTGACCTCGTGCGTGCGCAGCATCGCCGCGGCGTACCCGAGGTGGATCACCGGCAGCCGCGTGCCCTCGTTCTTGAGCATCGAGACGAAGCGCGGCCCGAGGCCCACGCCGAAGCCGTCGTCGATGCCCATGCCCCCCATGAGGTCGCGGTTGGTGAACTTGCCGCGGGGCACCGGGGGGTTCAGCAACACGACGCGCATGGGTTGTGGCCACCGTAGCGCCCCGCGCTCAAAGGGGTCAATCCGCGAGGCGACCGCGGGTATGATCCGCCGCGATGTCTCCCCTCGCGACGCTGCGCGCCCAGCTGGACCACGTGGGGATGACCGGCATCGCCGCGCTGTGCGCGTGGATCGCCCTCGCGCTCCTGGCCCTCCCGCAGCTCCCCGCCCTGGCGCGACGCGTGCGCGCATCGCCCCGCGAGGCGACGCTGCTCGTCGCGCTCACCCTCGCCGCCTTCGCGCTGCGGCGGAGCCTCCCGTGGGGACCGCTGAGCTTCGCCGAGGCCGAGCGCCTTGACGCGCTCTTCGCGCCGGTGCCGAACCGCTGCCTGTCGATGTGCTCGGTGCCGGTGGCGGCGGCGCTCTTGCGCCGGCTCGGCGCGGGCATCGACGCCGTGCTGCGCGAGACCCCCGCGGCCTTCGGGGCCCTCGGGGTGACCGCGGCGTACCTCCTCGCGCGCGCCGCGGGGATGCGCGCCGGGGCCGCCGCCGTCGCTGGCGCGGTGGTGCTCACCTGGCCCGCACACGTGCACTACTCCACCTCGCTCACCTTCTCCGTCGAGGGCGCGACGCTGTGGACCCTCGCCCTCGCCGCGGCCCTCGCGCCCGCCGACACGCTGCGCTTTCGCCCGGCGGTCGTGGCGCTGCTCGCGGCCCTCGGCGTGCTCACGCGCCCCGAGCTGCGGCTGCTCCTGCCCCCCCTCGCGCTGGCCACCGCGGGGTGGTCATGGCGCGAGCGCAGAATCGGCCTCGCGGTGCTCACGCCGCTGCTGCTGCCCTACCTGCCCTTCCTGCGCCCCGAGAACGCGCCCACCTCGGACATGGGGATGATCTTCGCGCGGAGACTCTTCCACGACGCCGCGCTCTGCCCGTGGTGGTGGCCCTACCTCGCGGTGGCGGGCCTCGTCGCCGCGCTCGCCCGCCGCGCGCAGCGCGTGCCCGCGGCCGTCGTGGCCGTCTCCTTCGGCCTGCTCTCGGCGGTGTACCTGACGCACTCCACCGAGGCGAACCCGCACTGGGGGCAGTGGCGGTACTTCGTGGTGCTCGTGCCCTTCGTCGCCTTCGGCGTGGCGGCGCTGGCCGACGGCCTCGCCCTCGGCGGCGCCCGGTGGCAGCGCGCGGTGGCCCCCGCCCTGCTCGTCGCCGCGGCCCTCACGCTGGCGCCGAGCCTCCGCGACCTCCGCCGGGTCGAGGACCACATCGCCGAGTTCGACTTCCTCCGCGCCTCGGCGCCGCGGGTCCTGCGCGACGGGACCGAGGTGCTGGTGCTGACCAACGAACACGACCCCGCGCGGCGGCACGTGCGCATCGAGGTGCTGCCCCGCATGGCCCTCGCCACGCGGCTCGGCCCCCTCGCGCTCCCGCGGGGCTGCGCGCGGTCGGGCGATCCCCGCTTTCGGCTCCGCGACCTGGAGGTCGTGGCGCAGCGCTGCCCCGAGACCCTCGCGCCCGACACGGTGGTCTACCTCGGGCTCAGCCGCGCACCCGAACGCCTTGCGGCGCTGGAGGATCGCTTCACCCTGGTGCCCATCGAGGAGCGCACGGTGCGCGCGGTGGTGAGCTCCTGGATCATCAACGTGCAGGCCCGACGCTTCGCCGCGCCCGCCGCGGGCAGCGGCCAGCCCTTCGACCCGAGCAGCGTGGCGGGCACGCGCGCGGTCGAGGTTCCCGTGCACCTCGGGTGGTACCGCCTCGTGCCGCGCGGCGCGCGTCTCGCGGCGAGGTGATTCGTCATGCGTGAACCCGGGAGCATCCTTCGGCACATCGGCGACACCCCCCTCGTCGCGCTCGCGCGCCTCGGCGCGGGGCTCGGCGCGCCCGTGCTCGCGAAGTGTGAGCACCTCAACCCCGGCGGATCCATCAAGGACCGCATCGCCCGCGCCATCATCGACGACGCCGAGCGCCGCGGCGCGCTCCGCCCCGGCGCGACGATCATCGAGGCCACCGCGGGCAACACGGGCGTGGGCCTCGCGCTCATGGCCGCGACCCGGGGGTACGCCCTCGTGTGCGTGATGCCCGCGAAGATGTCGGTCGACAAGCGCGTCGCCCTCACGGCGCTGGGCGCGCGGGTGATTGTCACCCCCAACGCGCCGCCGTCGAGCCCCGAGAACTTTCGCCACGTCGCGCGGCGGCTGGCCGAGGAGCACGGGTGGTTCCTCACCGACCAGTTCAACAACCCCGCGAACGTGCAGGCGCACGCCGAGACCACGGCCGCGGAGATCCTCGCGCAGACCGGCGGGCGCGTGGGGGCCTTCGTCGCGGGCGCGGGCACCGGCGGCACGATCAGCGGCGTCGGACGTCGGTTGAAGGCCGCCCTCCCCGCGTGCGC
>JBILLI010000906.1:0-2930 GCA_044376155.1 Polyangiales bacterium | reverse complement strand
GCCCGTGTCTGCGGGGGGCGCGGGGTGTGGTTGACGCCTGGGCGTGACACGGCGGCCCTGACGGCGCTGCTCATCCACGTGGGCGTGAGCCTCGTGAAGGTGAAGGAGCTGCGCGCCATCGCGGAGTTCCATGAAGCGTTGGTCTACGGGGATACGCCACCCCACCCCCTCGCGCCGATCAGCGCCCCCTCCCTCCCTCCCGCGTCCCCTGCGGATGAGATCCCCGCGTCCCGTCACGACGTCGCTGCCCTCGGCACGCGGCCGCGTTCTTTGCGAGCCTCCACGACGTCGCGCGCTGAAGTTCTCCCGGCCACTGCCCGCGCGGCGCTGCCCTGCCGGTGCGCCCGGCGTCCCGAGCGGATGCAACACACGCGGCCTGTGCCGTCGCCAAAGACCCTGCGTCCCAGAGGGTTGCGACACACGCGGCCCCCCGCGCCGCGCCTCTGGCGTCACCCCCGCGCCGTCGGCGACGCGTGCGAAGATGTCTCATGCCGGTGATCGAGCTCGCGACGTTCATTCGCGCCACCCCCGAGCGCGTGTTCGACCTCTCCCGCGACGTCGACGCCCACGTCGCTTCGGCCGAGGGGACCGGCGAGCGCGTCGTCGGCGGGAAGACGACGGGGCTGCGCGAGTTCGGCGACGAAGTCACCTGGGAGGCGGTGCATTTCGGCGTGCGCCAGAGGCTCACCGCGCGCATCACGCGCTTCGATCGTTCGCGCTCGTTCCGAGACTCCATGGTGCGCGGCGCCTTCGTGCGCTTCGATCACGATCACGTGTTCGAGGCAGCGCGGGGCGGCACCCTCGCCCGAGACGTGTTCGACGACACGAGCCCCCTCGGCCCGCTCGGACGCATCGTCGACCGCGTGGTGCTCGAGCGCCACATGCGGCGCTTTCTTGCGCGGCGCATGTCCATCCTGAAGCTTCTCGCGGAGCGCGAGGCGTGGGGGTCCTGACCCGGCGCGCAGGCGCTGCGCCAGCGCCGGTAGGTTTCCGCGCGTCGCGCGTGCGCGCGGCCCGCGATGGGTCTCCCTCGGGCAGACGGATCCGACGACGTCTGGTCAGCGCGCGTCGTGGGAGGAATCTCGTGCGCAGCCCCGTCGCACCCTGGCGACCCAACTCGACCGCACGAGGGTGCGACGAACCATTGCTTGTCCCGGCGAGTCGCCCGGAGCCCGGGCGTCGGGGCTGCACGCCAACGCCGGGGCGCCGCGGAGACGGTCCACACGCGAACGACGGCCCACGCCAGACGCCGCGGGCGTTGATAGAGTGCCGCGCCATGACGCACACGACGGAGGTCCTTCTCGCCGACCGCATGGCGCGCGCCGCGGAGATTGTCGCGCCGCTCGCCGCGCGCCACGAGCGCGACGGGCGGCTCTCTCCCGACGCGGTCGCGGCGCTGGTCGCGGCGGGTGTCTTCAAGCTGCTCACGCCGCGCGCGTACGGCGGCGCAGAGGCCTCGCTGCCCGCGTTGATCGCCTCCCTCGATCGCCTCGCGCAGGCCGACGGCGCCTCGGGCTGGTGCGCGATGGTGGGCGCGACGTCGAGTCTGATGGGCGCGTACCTCCCGGATGATCTGGCCCGGGAGGTCTACGCCGACGCGGGGGTCGTCTCCTGCGGCGTGTTCGCGCCGACGGGCAAGGCCGTGCGCACGCCCGAAGGGCTGCGCGTGACCGGGCGCTGGAGCTTCGCGAGCGGGTGTCAGCACTCGCCCTGGCGCATGGTCGGCGTGGTGATGTCGGGCGACGCGGGGCCCGTGGCGCGGTGCGTGCTGCTGCGCGAGGGCGAGTCCCGCGTGGTCGAGAACTGGGACGTCATGGGCCTGCGCGGCACCGGCAGCCACGACCTCGCGGCGGACGACGTCCTCGTGCCCGAGGCGCGTTGCTTCTCGCTCGTGGAGGCGCCGAGGCATCAGGGCGAGAGCTACCGGGTCCCGGTGTTCGGCGTGCTGGCGATGGGCGTGGCGGCGGTCGCCGTGGGCATCGCGCAAGGGGCCCTCGATCGCTTCATCGCCCTGGCGAGAGAGAAGGTCCCGATGGGCGCGCGACGATCACTGGCGCATCGGGAGCGGGTGCAGTGGGCGGTGGCGGACGCCGAGGCGCGGGTGCGCGGCGCGCGGGCGCTGCTGCACGAGGCCGCGCGGGAGGTGACCGAGGCCGTGCGGGCGAGGGGAGAGGCGACGCTGGATGCGCGGGCGACGCTGCGGCTCGCGGCCTGTCACGCCGTGCGCGACGCGGCGAGCGCGGTGGACCTGCTGTGCGAGACGGCGGGCGCGGGGGCGATCCGCGCGACGGAGCCGCTGCAGCGGATGTTTCGTGACGTGCACGTCGCGACGCAGCACGCGATGGTGTCCGACGCCGTCGCGGTGCTCGCGGGGCGCGTGCGGCTGGGCATCGAGACCGAGGCCACGATGCTCTGAGCGCCCCCTCGCGCCGATCAGCGCCCCCTCCCTCTCGCCCGCGTCCGCCGCGGATGAGATCCCCGCGTCCCTCCACGACGACGCTCTCCACCACACGCGCGGCCGCGTTCTTTGCGAGCCTCCACGACGTCGCGCGCTGAAGTTCCCCCGGCCACTGCCCGCGCGGCCCGCTCTGCCGGCGCGCCCTGCGTCCCAAGCGGATGCGACACACGTGGCCTGTGCGGTCGCCAAAGTCTCTGCGTCCCAGGCGGTTGCGACACACGCGGCCGCTTGCAGGGATCGCGCGCAGCCCCTTCGCACACCGAGATGAAGCACGGTGAGCGCGCGACACACCGGTGGCGACCGCAGCGCAGAGAGCGACGTGCGGAAGGAGCTCACGGAACGCAACGGGTGCGGCTCTTCTGATGTTGCGACCCACGCAAGAAGTTGCGCGTGGCGTCGTGACGGCCCTCATCCCCCAACCCCTTCTCCCGCCGGTTGTCCGGCAGGAGAAGGGGAGTACGCGACACTCCGA